>JAJZTG010000002.1 GCA_021849125.1 bacterium
ATTGTCGCCGAAGCGGTTCGACGCATCCGTGAGCGCAGCCTTGACGAGCTTCGTGTCCTCCGGGAACTGGCGTGTGAGGAATATGAGACGCTCCGTGTGGTACGTAAGCATGCCCGGCTCTACGTGCACCGCCTTTGCGTACGCATCGGCTGCGGTGTGGTAGGCACCAAGCTCATCCATCAGGTGGCCGATGTTCAAGTATGCAAGACCCTTCTCTGGGTGTATCTGCACGGCGCGGTCATAATACGAATACGCCTCCTTGCCGTTCCCCAGCAAATTGTAGTCATTGCCAATGCCATTGTAGAGATCGTAGTCATCGTACTCCCCTTTTCCGAGAAGACCGGTGAGCTTTGTCACATCGGCAACCGCCTGGTTAATGAGTACCCCATTTCCAGAATACCCGCCCGTGAAGCTCCATGACGTGATCGTGTCTGCTGTATTGATCGGGAATGGGCCGGTGTAAACGACCTTCGGCTGTGTATTTCCGAGGCTCGGCGCGGTCGTAGTCGCAGCTTCTGCGGCCGAATTTACCGCTTCTGTATCGGAAGGAGTCGGCGCCTTCGCCACTTGAGCGAGGCTAAAAGCGATAATAACGATAGCAGCAATAGCAAAAGCCAGCATCGTACGCTGGCCACCGGTCAGTTTCTTAAGCATTTCCATATGACCAAAGGATACCATAGCCCATCCAGACTCCGAACCTATCTCAAACTGGCTCGCCTCGTCGGTCTCGTACTTTTTCGTACATTACCCCACAAGCACTTTTTGGGGGGTAATTAAATTTGAAATTGAAGCTCATCGGACGCCTTATTTTCAGTTTTTAAATAATTTGAAGGAGAAAGTTTTAAGCTATTATATTTTTTTATTGTTAAGTCATTTAGTTTACCTATCAACTTCGTCTGCTGTTCTGTTAGTGTATCAATATACCTATCGAGTTTTATTAATATTGCTTGCTGGTTGCATCCAGAGTAATAACATTCTCGTAATGAGAGTAAATTCTGGTGAAGTTTTACAAATTTATAATGGATGCTATTTGGTATTTCATTGTTAAGGTCATCTGTGTAGGTTAGTAACTCAGCAGCTGTTTCGTACCCATTCATCTGCATTAGTTTGGTTTGAAGTACAGTATTATTGATATTCCATTTATTAACTGATTCCATGTAGTTCACCCAGGACTCTTCTGCAATTTTTGGTTTATTATCTTTTACAGCCCAAATAAATTGCTTTGCACTGAATAAGCGTTGCTCGGTTAACGATGTTAACTCAAGAATTGTTTTATTATTGTCTTCAAGTTCATTTTTAAGTAACTCATACCGAACTTGCCTTTCCCATGATTTATTTTGAAAACTTGAATTTAAATATGATCCAATTAAACCAACAACAACAAAAGAAAAAAGTATTTTAAAAAATTCCTGCTTCTCTATAAATGGCCAGAGTGATGCGAACCATTCAATTTTTGATTTTATTTCATTCATAAGCTCTTCGGAGTCAGAATTCGGCTCAACTTGGCTGGACTCCTTAGACTCGAAAATCCTTCATTGCCAAATAGCATACGCCACACATCCCATAATGCAAAAGAAAAACCACCCCGAAGGGTGGTTTTTCTTGCTAGGCCAATTTCCTAGCTGGAGCTTTCGCTCAAGAGTTCAGTTCGAATCGCGAGACTACTTGGAGTAGGTCGTTGCGTTCGTAGTGAAGTTCTTGAGGAGGTAGCCGTTCGTCCAGTCAGACGTGCTGGTGGCGTGGCTCGTGCTCGAGCGATCCGACCAGACCGTGTTACCGGAGACCGAGCCTGCTGCTGCGTTTGCAACTGCAGAGGAGTCTGCGGAGAGGCTGAGCGTGATCGTCGAACCGGTGGTGTAACCAGCGACCGTACCGTAGAGGTCATAGGTCTTGGTTGCACCTGCACCAACCTGCTGATACGTCGCCTGCGTCGAGTTCTTCGTGAGGTCAACCGTGATAGCGGTTGCCGTCGTCGAAGCCGACGAAGTCGTGTTGTCGAGGAGGTTAGCGCCCGAAGCCTCGTCCGTGAGGTAGACGTTCGTCACCGTTGCGGACGTGGTTGCGATCGCGAAGACGAGCTTCGTCCACTCGACAGCGCCTGCCGGGTCAGCAGTGATGCTGAAGCGGTAGAGGGCGTTGCCCGAGGACGGAACCGTCGACGGTGCTGCAAGCATCGCGAAGGTCGGGATCGACTTGCGGACGTAGAACGTGCCGCCTGCCGCGAGGGTCGTACCCGAGTTGATCTGCGTGGTCGCAGTACCAGCCGAGTTCGTTGCCGAGAAGACACCCGAGGTTGCACCGCGATCGAGCGTGACCGAGATGCCCGTACCCGAGGTTGCACCCGATGCGATAGTCGGCGTACCGACCGAGACATCGAGGTTAGCCGAGTCGTTCATCGGGACGTACATACCGAGACCGGTGAAGGTTGCGGTTGCGTACGGTGCCGATGCGCTCGTGGTGAGCGACTGGGTAGCCGTCTTGGTTGCGCCATTCACGTCCTTGTAGGAGACCGTAACGTTCGTGACCGAAGTTGCGGCACCGTTCGGAACGAGGATAGCGAGGTTGTTCACCGTGTACGACGAGTTCGTCGCCGTGAAGGTGAACTGACCAACGTTGACCGAGCTCACGCCCGCGAGAACGTTGTTCGATACCGGATCACCAGCACCCTTAGCAGCCGAGAGCGTACCCGAGCCGATCGTGATCGTCTGGAGGGTTGCTTCCGAGCTAACCGATGCCGAGGTACCCGTCGTCATGCCGGTACCCGTCGTACCCGTATCGACGTAGGCGATGATCGAACCTGCGTTTGCACCCGAGAGGATGTTTGCGTAGATGTCGATCGTCTTCGTCGAGGAAGCCGGGATCGAGAGGTTAACCGGGAACGAGTTGTTGTTCTGACCTGCGCTGATCGCGCTGCCAGACGGGGTGGTGATGATCGAACCGAGGATCGTCGAACCATCCTTGAGGGTAAGGTTCGTGATCGATGCCGCGTTAGCCGAGGTCATCGAGATTGCGATCGTGTTGACCGTCACACCTTCCGTAGAACCGGCCGAGAGCGTGAACGAGCCGATCTTCGCGGTGTTTGCACCTGCGACGATCGTCTGGTTGCCGTAACCGGTGTACTTCGTTGCGGTGAGCGTTGCGCTCGAGACCGTGATGCTGTTAGCCGTCACTGCCGAAGCCGGGACGCTGACCGCCGTAAGCGACGACTGGCCCTGACCGTTGCTCGAGCCTGCGATAAGGAAGACCTGAACCGTCGAGTTGTTCGTAAGGTTCGTGCCTGCCGTGTCCTGCGCATCTGCGTAGACATCGACATTCGTAGCCTGTCCTGCCGGGAGGATGAGCGAGCTGCCGAGCGAGAAGTCCGTTGCCGAACCGCGCGCGGTCGAAGAGTTGCCCTGATTGATGTCCTTGGTGGAACCAATCTGGACGCCGTTGACCATGATCTTACCGTTGTTAAGACCGCCGACGCCATCGAGAGCACCCGTGCTCTTGGTGGAGGAAGCGACAACGTAGAGATCCTGGACCTTCACGTTTTCACCCGAAGCAAGCATGCTGAACGATGCCCACTTAACGTTCGGTGCACCGACGGAGACATTCGCCGTCGGGGAAGCCGGGTCAAGCGAGACCGAGACGCCTGCGTTCGAAGCGTACTGGATCGTGATCACGCCAGTCGAGACTGCTGCGAAAGTCGTGCTGTTGGCAGTCGGGGTGACCGGCTGGCCAAGCTGGCTGTCGACAAACATCGCGTCAGACGAGCGCTGCACCGAAAGCTGGACGGTGCGCGACGCTGCGCTGTTGGTGATGTTGCCGAGGACCTTCACAACGTGGCTCGAGGTGGTGAGCGTAAGCGGCGAAGCGGAGAGATCGAACGTTGCCGTGCGATCTGCACCCATCGTCGGGAGCGCCGAGCCAACCATCGTGCCGTCTACGTAGAGGCGGAGGTTCGTAACAGCAGACGAATCAGCCGAACCGAGGTTCGTGAAGCGGAGCGACGTAAGCTTGACCGGGTTGGTCGAGACGCTCACGTTGTCCTGCCAGAGCGGATAGTCGTTCTGGGCGCTGATCGTGGTTGCCGACGACGGCGTTGCCGTTGCATTGGTGTAGTTCACCGAAGCAAGCGTCGCTGCCGAGACCGTCTGGTAGCCGCTCATGATCGGGAAGCTGACCGAAGAGTCGAGCGTACCGTTCGAAGAGACCGATACGAGCGAAACACCGATCTGCTGACCCGAGGTCGAGCCTGCAATGTCAGAGCGGACAGACACCGTGACGGTGCTGCCAGCCGGGACCGTGAAGAGGCCGTTCGCGTCCGTGAACGAGAACTGACCTGCCGAGATACCGACCGAGTCCGTCAAACGCGTACCACCCTGGTAGAGGTAGATATTCGTGAGCGTCGAGTCATTCGACACACCCGTGCGGTTGAGGGTAAGGCCCGTAACATTGATCGGAGCTGCAGTCGGGTTCGCAAACGTGAAGTCTGCGAGGTCGCCGATTGCCTGGCTCTGGACGAGGACCGAACCGTTCGGCGACGTCGGCGAGAGCGAGACCTTAAGGCCGTTGCCCGTTACCGGAGTCGTCGTAGTGGTCGTGGTCGTGCTGCCGCAGTATGCTGCGCGGCTCTTGCTACCGAAGTAGCCAGCTGCCGGAGTCACACCTGCGGACTTCTGCCAGGCGATCACTGCTGCCTGCGTCTGGGAACCGAAGTAGCCCGTTGCGCCTGCTGCAATCGCAAAACCCTTTGCGATAAGACCGTTCTGGAGTGCCGTAACCTCTGCACCCTTCGAACCCATCGTCAAATCGCTCGTGAACGAGCAGGACGTGGAAGTCGAGGTGGTAGTAGTGGTCGTCGTCGGGGTACCGCCCGTGAGCGATGCCTTGACGTTTGCGATCGTCGATGCGTCAGCACCGAACGAAGAGAGGAGCGAGAGGATCGACTGGACCTGCGAGTCAGTCAATGCTGCTGCCTGCGCCATCGGCGCGAGCGTAAGCATCGAAGCTGCCATCGCGAGACCGGTTGCCACCGCTGCGACCTTCGTGATCGCTTTGTTAGTTACCGTAGTCATAACGATTGTTAATTGATTTAGGGAGCACAGTGATTAATCAATGGTGATTTGTCGACAAGCTCACGCTCGTCGACGTAGTTCGCACACATCTAACTCTTAGAGCGCACATTTCACGCTACCCCACACCGCGCGGTATCGACCAGCGCGCCATGGGTTAGTTGGCAAGGTTGATTGTGACTTAGCTAAAGCCACTATTCAGTTATCAAAGTACGCCCTCCGGAAACGAATGCGTCCCCGTAGGACTGACATTCAGTATATAGCGGAAACACACGTTCCTGGGTGCCGATGTGTGGATAACAAGCGAGATTTTAGAACGTAAAATAGGCCGTCTCCGGCCTGTTTTCCGCACCTATGCCCCGTTTGCTACCACGAAGATATCCTAGCAAAAATGGTGCTTGGAGTCAAAGCGCCGCGTGAGTGGTCAGAAGCTCAAGCGAGAGAGTACGTACTCCAGCGACGCTCTCCTTGCTTTACGACAAGTCCGGCATTTACCAGAGCAGCGAGCTCGCGCTGGATCGTCTTCTCGGAAACGCCCCGGATCAAGGTCGAGATATCCTTTATACTGACGCTCCCTTTGGTCCGTATAACGGACATCACTGCCTCCCTTCTGTCCTTTATAGCTTCTGTTTCTTTTTGTGTGTCTTTTACTTGTCCTTTATTTGCCGAGGCGATTTTCGGAACCGGCGCGTGCTGTTTCGGAGCAACCTTCGCGTGCACCTCTTCGGCAACCTCGCGGCGCGGTGCTTGCTTGGCGATACCGGAGAGCGTCGGCACCTCGTCGAGCACGAGGCGCGGCTCCTCATAAATCGCGATTTCCTGAAGCAACGTATGGGCTTCACGAGCAATGATGTCTGCATTCATAGCGGAGAGAAGACCGCTCGTGCGCGCGATGGAGAGCACGCTTGAAAGCGCGAGCAGTTCGCGTGAAAGCGCCGCTCGTGCGCTTCCGGTAGGCAAGATCGCGGCGTCCACGAGACCGATCGCGATCGCGTCAATCCGGTTCTTCAGGGTGACCGATTCTGAGAAAGCCGGCGCCACCAGATGCAGAGCTTTGGCGAGGCGTTCCGACTTCTTGTATATGAAGACCCTACGGATGTCTTTTTCAAAAACGTTATTAAATATGCTTTTATCAAGGACAAAGTCACCCCTAATGTGTCCTGTGCCGCTGCTTAGTGTTGGCAGACGTGATTGGTGACCTTTATTGTTTTTTTCGTTTCCCATGTCGTATAGGACAGTATACGCCGTGACCTTTAAGGCGCAAGCTTGGCGCCTCCACTGCCTCTGCCCCTTCCTCTCTACGCACCTCTGCTACAATAGAAGATATCTATAGATTATGAGCCGTAAACCAGGCAGACGCTCCGCGCGGTCGCGCGATAAAGAGGTACGAGAATACAGCGCCCTTATGCGCTATGCTTCCACCATCGCGCTTATCGCTGCTGGCGTCCTTTTCCTTCTCGCGATATTCGGAGCCGCCGGCCCTATCGGCAGCGCCGTATTCACTGCGAGCTATGCCATCGTAGGTATCGGGGCTTTCTTTCTTCCTATCGCCCTTATCGCCCTTGGCACCTACACCGGATTCGGGCGGCCGACGATCGAACCGCTTATCGCCTCCGGGTTCATCCTCATCGCTGCATCAGTCCTCGCCTTCGCGGGCCTTTTCCCGGGTGCGACTTTTGGCGGCATGACCGGCACATGGTTCGGTCATTTCCTTTCAAACTTCTTCGGCTTCTGGGGCGCCTTCGTACTCCTCGTCGCCGCGGTAGCGATCGGTGTCGCGATCGTAAGCGATATCGAAGCGCTCGTCATGCTCATGAGCGAGAACGTCATGTCGATCTTCGAACGCATACGTGAGGCGCGTCTGGCTAGAAAGACCGAAGAGGAGGACGAGTTCGATGACGTGGTCGGCGTACCTGAGACGGATGAGGAAGAGTATGAGGACGAAGCAGATACTGACGAAGATAACGAGGAAGAGATGCCCGCTCCTGAACGCGAGCCGGTCGTCAATGTCTTCAGCGATGCGCGGGCTGTGGGTGCCGCAGGCATCGCGAACTTCGATGCCGAATACGACCCCCCTCCCCTCTCGATTCTCGGCACCGACAAAGGAAAACCGGGCGTGGGCGACATCAAGGCGAACGCGAACATCATCAAGCGCACCTTCCAGAACTTCGGCATCAGCCTTGAGATGGACGAGGTATCGGTCGGCCCTACCGTCACCCGCTATGCCGTGAAGCCTGCCGAAGGTGTCCGCCTCTCGAAGATCGTCTCGCTCGCCTCGAACCTCGAGCTCGCTCTCGCCGCGCACCCGGTGCGCATCGAAGCGCCGATCCCCGGCAAGTCACTCGTCGGTATCGAAGTGCCGAACTCCGTAAAAGCCATGGTCGGGCTCGGCGGGGTGCTCTCCTCCCCGCAATGGACTGAGAGCCAGAAACCGCTTCTCGCCGCTATCGGCCGCGACATCACCGGCACGCCGCACTACACCAATATCGCGAAGATGCCGCACGGGCTTGTCGCGGGTGCTACCGGCTCGGGCAAGTCGGTCGCAATCCATGCGCTCATCACTTCGCTTCTCTACCGGAACGGACCGAACCAGCTCCGCTTCGTCATGATCGACCCGAAGCGCGTCGAGCTCACTCTTTATAATGGTATCCCCCACCTCCTCACGCCGGTTATCACCGACCCAAAGAAAGCGATCTTCGCGCTCAAGTGGGCGGCGAAGGAGATGGAACGCCGCTACAACATCCTCGAGACCAACCAGGTACGCGATATCGAGTCGTACCACAACTCGATCTATGAGCCCGCGAAGAAAAAAGGCGGTGAAGACCTCCCTGAAGCGATGCCGTATATCGTCATCGTCATCGACGAACTCGCGGATATCATGCAAAGCTACCCGCGTGAGCTCGAAGCTTCTATCGTCCGTCTCGCGCAGATGAGTCGCGCCGTGGGCATCCACCTCATCCTCTCGACCCAGCGCCCGTCGGTAAACGTCATCACCGGCCTCATCAAGGCGAACGTGCCGACCCGCATGGCGCTCCAAGTCGCTTCACAGATCGACTCGCGCACGATCCTCGACGGCGCAGGTGCCGAGACCCTTCTCGGCGCGGGCGACATGCTCTACCTTTCAAGCGACATGCAGAAGCCGGTACGCCTCCAGACCGCCTACATTAGCGAGACCGAGGTGAAGAAGGTAGTGAGCTATATCAAGAGCCACAACGCGGGCGACCTCTCCTCTATCGACCTCGGTGGCGGGTCGGCACCGACCGGCGTTCAGAGCATGGACCCGAATGATGTCATCGGTCTCGTGAACGGCAGTTTCGATGACGACGCCGACGACGACCTCTACGAGGAAGCGAAAGCAGCGGTCGAAGAAGCTGGTCGCGCATCGACCTCATATCTCCAGCGCAAGCTCAAGATCGGCTACAGCCGCGCGGCGCGCCTCATGGACGTCCTCGAAGCCAAAGGGGTCATCGGCCCCCAGGACGGCAGCAAGCCACGCGAGGTGCTCACCGCGGGAGGAAGGGTGTCCGAACCGTCTGACGACGAGGGGGTGTTCTAACCTTCACCCTTACTACTATGACCGACCAAGATACCCAATACGTACATACGGCAGCTGATGGTGCCAATCCCTACACCGTACACCCGCAATATCAAATACGCGGAAACTCTGTATACGGCACCATCTACAACAGGAGTGTACCGGTTGACCGGCCACTCTATGATATCCGCGGCGGAAAATGGTACACGACTGAGTTCCACCCAGAAGGACGCAGTACACGCCCGATGTTCGAAACCCGGGGAAGTAATATTCACACGACCATCTATAACCCGATGCATAATTCGACCCGTCCTGCCTTTACCTTGCACACCCGACCAATCCGCTAGACCATGACCCGTTACCTCATCGCTGTCGTACTTGTCCTCGTCGTAGGGTACGGCCTCCTCGAGGCGTGGCCGCTTCTTGCCGGGCCCTCGCTACAGGTCGACATGCCGCAAAACTATGCCTCCTTTCCTGATGGCATCGTCCCCATCGAGGGTCGCGTCGCGCGCGTTTCCCTGTTTTCGCTCGACGGGGCGCCGCTCCTTCGCAACGAGGACGGAAGCTTCTCTGCCACCCTTACCTTTCCGCACGGAACGTCTATACTTACCTTTGTAGCCACCGATCGGTTCGGGCGGCGCATTACCACCACCCGTACGATCTTCGTACCCGATTAATTACTTCTCTATGGCCCTTAAGAAAACCGCGAAAGAAAAAACCCCCAAGACCGTTTCCGCAACGAGCTCCGACAAGAGCGATAAACAGAAGTCTATCGAGCAGGCACTCAAGGAAATTCGCACGAAATTCGGCGACGAAGCGATCACAACCTTCGGTGTCGGCAAGGTGGAGAAGATTCCTTCGATCCCGACCGGTTCGATCGGGCTCGATGCCGCGCTTGGTATCGGCGGTCTCCCTCGTGGCCGTATCATCGAGATCTTCGGTCCGGAATCGAGCGGCAAGACGACCCTTGCTCTCCACACCATCGCTGAGGCCCAGAAAGGTGGCGGTATCGCCGCATTCGTCGACGCAGAACATGCGCTCGACCCTGAGTATGCTCGCCGTATCGGCGTGAAGCTCGATGAGCTCCTTATCTCCCAGCCGGATACCGGTGAGCAGGCCTTGGATATCGTCGAGAGCTTGGTCCGAAGCGGCAACGTCGATGTCATCGTCGTCGATTCGGTCGCAGCCCTTACGCCGAAAGACGAGATCGAAGGCGAGATGGGCCAGCAGCACGTGGGCAAACAGGCACGTCTCATGAGCCAGGCGCTCCGCAAGCTCACCTCGATCGTGGCACGTAGCTCGACGATCGTGATATTCATCAATCAGATCCGCATGCAGATCGGTGTCATGTTCGGCAACCCGGAAACGACTCCGGGCGGCAAGGCGCTCAAGTTCTACACCTCGGTACGCCTCGATATCCGTCGCATCGCGCAGATCAAGAAAGGCGAAGAGGTGGTGGGCGGCCGCGTGCGCGTGAAGGTCGTGAAGAACAAGGTCGCTGCTCCGTTCAAAACGACCGAGTTCGACCTCCTTTACAACGAAGGCATTTCCAAGGAGGGCGAGCTCCTCGCGCTTGGCGAGAAGTACGACCTCATCGAGAAAAGCGGCGCATCCTACAAGTACGGCGAGACGAGCCTCGGACGCGGGTACGACGCTGCGCGCACGTACTTGCGCGAACACAAGGACGTCTCGAAAGATCTCCTGAAGCAGATCCGCGAGAGACTTACTGAGAACTAGCCTCCTCCCTTTTCTAGGGTAAAACGAAAGGCCGCACTTAGCGGCCTTTTCGGATCATTCGGGCATTCTCGCAACCTTGGCATCTCCTCCGGAGGCATCCTTTAACCTGAAACTCTGAAGGTTCTTGTTCAGGAGTTCGATCACCGCATCAATGTCCGATTCAGGGATACCGAGCACGGTTATCCGGGTGTATCTTGATTCACCCTTTATGTTCGTCTCGCACGCCAAAGAAAACGGCATGTCTCTTTTCCCAAAATAAATTGCGAGCCAGCCCTGGCACCTGACGCGGGTTGCTGTGCCTTCCGGATGACTATGTATGGGTTCAGTGAAGCATAAAACCAACGATGTGGTAGTCGTCACGATTCTCTCCTTTGAAAGTGCAGACTGGCTGCTAGCCTAGCGCTGTTGCCTAATAAAAGCAACTATCGAGCCGGAGAGTTCCCGTCCAAGAAGCAGTAATGAGCCGAGCGTGAGGACAGAGAGCGCCTGGACGATAAGACGGGTGTGCAGGAAGGCGTACCAGAGATACTCAACGCGTCCGACAAGATCTTGCGGGCCGTTTTCAAAGACACGTGCGACCCATACTTCCCTGCCGATACCCCACAACGCAGCTACAGCGGTAAGTACCGCAAATACGACGGCCGAAAGGATGAGAAACAGGATACGCATGCGACGCACGCGTTTCATCACGATCATCTCTATGTCGGACGGATTAGTCATGGTGTTGTTCATCATACGCTTCTTTAAAGAGTTTCTTCGCCCGGTGCACGCGCGTCTTCACCGCCGGGATCGAAAGACCCTCGCTCTCCGCAATCTCTTCCTGACTCTTCCCTTCGATGAATTGCAGCCGTAGGATACGCGCGGCGGTCTCAGGAAGCTTCGAGAGCGCCGCCACCACTTCGTCTCGGATCGTGAGATCTTCGATAAATTCGGCGTGCGTGTCCGGCAAGCTTTCGTAATGCTCCGGTTCGAGTTCAGCGATCTGTCCCCACGTCTTCTTCTTAGCAACGTACTTGGTATAGGCGACGCGATTCAGGATCGTATACATCCATGACGAGAAGCTCGCCCCTTCCTGCTTCTGATACCGGTCGGCATAGAGATACATCTTCGTGAAAGCGTCCTGCACGACCTCCTCGGCATCTTCCGGACTCTTGAGGATGTTCTTCGCACGGCGCAGCAAGGCTGCCTCGTACCGACGCACAAGGATCGCGAAAAGCTCCGGCTCCCTGCGGGAACGGGCCAACACCTCGGCGTCTGCGAGGGTAGCAAGGTCTTCGCTGTTTGAAAAAGTCATCGTGTCTGCTAGCATACACCAGTCGCCCGATAGGGCTACCTTTTATAACTCGGGCTTAGCGCCCTTTAGTTTCCGTCCTATGGCAGTCCTCGCATATAACGAAATCCTTCCCAAGACCATCATCGACTACAACGACGCTCCGTACGTCGTGCTTTCCTCGCACATCTTCCGCATGCAGAAGAGGAAACCCGTCAACCAGACTAAGATCCGGAACATCATCACCGGCCAGGTGCTTGAGATCTCGTTCCATCAGAGCGAGACCGTGAATGAAGCGGAAACCGACAAGCTCTCGGCAGTCTATCTCTACGCCAACGGCAAGGAGGCGTGGTTCGCCGAGGAAGGCAAGCCGCAGAATCGCTTCTCGTTCCCGTATGAGTCGGTGGCCGACCAGGTACAGTGGCTCACCCCGAACTCGGTCGTCGATGTGCTCACCTACGAAGAGAAGCCGGTGACCATCACGATCCCCGTGAAGGTCGACCTCGAGGTGAAGGATGCGCCTCCGGCGGTCAAAGGCAACACGGTCTCGGGTGGCACCAAGCTTGCGACCCTTTCGACCGGCGCGAAGGTGAACGTTCCCCTCTTCATCAATCCGGGTGATATCGTCCGCATCAATACCGACAGCGGCGAATACACCGAGCGCATGGAGAAGGCCTGATATGCATGAATCCTTCCACACCCCTGCCGACGGCGAGCCGAGTCCTGAGATCGTCAGGGTCCCTGTTGAGCCGGAGGTTGGGCACAAGGATCGAATTACGCCTGACATAGGCAATATCAATGATTTCCTAGAAGAACAGGGAAAGACCGACGAGGAACGCGATCATCCAGACAAACCCTCTTTTTAGTTAGCTATGCTGCGACGTACGGCAAGAGTGCCATGTAGCGTGCGCGCTTGATCGCCTGAGTGATCTCGCGCTGCTTGCCAGCGGGGACACCGGTGCGCTTCTTCGCCATGATCTTCGCATGCGGCGTGACGAAACGCTTCAAGTATGCGATGTCCTTGTAGTCGACAAACTTCTTAAGCTCGATCTCTTCTCGTTCTGATTGGTATGCCATGATCTAAATAATTAAAACGGTATGTCTTCCGGGTTGATCTCTTCGTCCGGGTACTGGATCGCTTCGGCTTCGGAAGGAGCCGGCTGTTCCTCAGAAGAAGCGTTGCCTGCGCCACGACCGCCTTCTGCGCCGAACTGGAAGGTCTCGATGATGATCTCGGTGCGGTAGTTCTTCTTGCCGGTCTCCTTGTCATCCCACGAACGAGTCTGCAAACGGCCCTCCACGTAAATCGGGCGACCCTTCTTGCAATACTGCGCGATGACTTCTGCCGTGCGGCCGAACGCGACGAGGTTGTGGAACTCCGTCATCTCCTGGCGCTGGCCATTCTTGTCCTTGTAGGAGCGGTTGGTGGCGAGACCGAAGTTTGCGACCTGCTGACCGGACGGGAGCGCCTTGAGCTCCGGATCGCGGGTAAGGTTGCCGTAGAGGATGACTTTGTTGAGGTACATGAGTCGATTATACCGCGACGTTCTCAAGGGCTGCGTCGAGCTCATTCCCGATCGCGTCCTCAGACTCCCCTGCCTCGGCAGCAGCCGTAGCAGCGGCCTTTGCGAGAAGCTCGTGGACCTCAAGAGAGTGGCGCGCAGCTTCCTTGGTAGTCGTGAGGTCGATGAAACGGATGATCGCCTTGTTGGCATTTGCGGCAGCGATAATCTCTGCATGCGCTCCCGCATCCGTCTCGTAGACGACCCACGCGAAGTATGCCGAGTTGAAGTCGCGGCGACCTGACACTTCCTGACGGGAGATCGTGTAGGCGAGCTGGATCTTCTCCGGCTCGACCTGAGCGACGATCTCACCCTTCTCGGCGATACCGTCGATAATCGCCTGGTACGTCTTCTTTACCTCCTCGGTCGGAAGTTCCGGGTCGAGGTGGAAACCGAGCTCATACACGCGCGGCTCCGAGGTACCGACCTCGGACTCCTCAACCATGAGGTCCATATCCTGCTTCTTAGCCATAGTTCCCGCATACTACCACGGCCTTTTACCGCACACAAGCGGGGTCCTTCAGGGCTGTCCTAGGCCGAAAACACGCCTCGTATTCGCAAGAAGCACCTCCCGGACCGCCTCTCTGTCCTCCCCGCGCACCTCGGCGATCTGAGCGGCAACGTCTTTGACCGCGAGCGGATCATTGCGCTCCCCGCGACGGATGACCGGCGCGACGTACGGCGAATCGGTCTCCGCGAGAATATTCTCGAGCGACACGCTTTTCATGACCGCGTCATAGTCGCGGGCGAACGTGATGACCGCCGTAAAAGAGACGGTGAAGCCAAGCGCGATAAGCGCGTCGGCCTCGTCTTTGGTCCCCACGAAGAAATGTATGTCTCCTGCGTTCGGAAGCAGCGACGCTTTCTCTTCGGTAAGGAGCGCGATGAGGTCTTGATACGCATCCTGCGAACCTTTGCTCGGACGGGAGTGGATGATGAGCGGCTTCTTGAACTCGGCAGCGAGCGCGAGGTGCTTCTTGAGAAGCTCTTTCTGATTCCTCTTCGTCACGTCGTCCACGGTCGACGGACGAAAGTAATCGAGCCCGCACTCCCCTATCGCGACCACCTTCGGGTGCGCCGCAAGCACGCGAAACGCTTCTCTATCGAACTCAACCTCAGGCTCATAGTTCGGGTGCAGCCCAACCGATGCGTAGAGGTGCTCATGCTGCTCGGCGAGCGCCAGAGCGCCCTTTGAAGACTCGAGATCGCAGCCAACCACGAGCGCGGCAACACCCTCTTCCTTCATCTTCGCGATGATGTCATCACGATCAGCGTCATATTGTCCGAACTGCAGGTGACAATGCGCATCGATATAACGAGGGGTCATGGCAGACGCGGAAAGAGGTTATCGGGCTTCTTGTTTTCGCGGATAGCGGCGAGGATATTTTGGCTTGTCGAGGGCATGAAAGGCGCAAGCAGCGTCGCAATCTCATGGAGATCCCGGACGAGTGCGCGGAGCATCTCCTGCCCTTTCGCGAGATCCTCCTTCACGACCGCAAACGGCTTCTCGTTAGTAATGCGCTCGTCAGCTACCGCGATCTTTGCCCAGATGAGATCCATAACCTTATTGAATTCGAATGCTTCGAGCGCGGAAACGTATTCAGCGGGAGCAGCAACATCTTTCACCTCGACGGGTTCAGGCAGATTCGCCTCCGCAAGCTTCATGACGCGCGCGACGAGATTACCGAGACCATTGGTCAGGTGTGCGGTGTAGTGTTCACGGATCGCATCGAGCGTAAGGTCGGAGTCGTCCATCGGGCTCACATGGCGCAAAAGGATGTAGCGCACCGCATCTGTGCCGTACTCCCCGACGAGATCAAGCGCGTTGATGACATTGCCGAGCGACTTGCTCATCTTCTGGCCACCTGAGGTGATGAAACCGTGATAGAAGACTTGGTCGGTATTCTTCACGCCTGCAGACATGAGCATCGCTTGCCACATGAGCGACTGGAAGCGCACCTGATCCTTCCCTGCCATCTGGAGCGTCTGCCCTTCTGCCCAGTACTTCTTGAAATCACCGCCCTCGTCCGGCCAACCCAAGGTCGAGATGTAGTTGGTAAGCGCATCGAACCATACGTACATGACCTGCGATTCGTCACCTGGCACCGGGATGCCCCACGAGAGCCGTGCGGCTTCACGTGAGATGCTGAAATCCTCGAGGCCGCCCTCTACGAAATTGATCGCCTCCTGGCGACGCCACTCCGGCATGATGACACCCTCTCGGCTGAGATACTCGAGCAAACGGTCCTGGTAGGCAGAAAACTTGAAGAAATAGTTCTCTTCGGTCACCGTCTCAACCGGCTTTCCGGGATGCTCAGGACACTCGCCGTTCACGAGATCCTTCTCGGTCTTGTATGACTCACAGCCGATGCAGTAGAGACCGGTATATGACTTCTTGTAGATATCGCCTGCGGCCTCGCAGCGACGCCACATCTCTTGAGCTGCCGCGACATGTTTCGCGTCAGTCGTACGGATGAATGCATGCTCGGAAAGACCGAGCGCTTTGGAGAGCTCGCTGAAGCGTTCCGCATAGTGATCAACGTATGCCTGTACCTCCTGCCCTGCTTTCTCAGCAGCCTGGAAGAGCTTCTGGCCGTGCTCGTCGGAACCGGTATTGAAAAAGACCTCTGCGCCCTGGACACGCCAAACGCGTGCAAGCACATCAGCTTGCAGGATCTCCATCGCGAACCCGACATGCGGATCCGCGTTCACATACGGAAGCGTAGTGGTGATGTAACGTGCGCCCATACTCCGCTACTTGTGCGCGGCAGCCATACGACGCTTACGCTTGTCGAAGTCATTGATGAGTTCGAGCAAGACAGCCGCAGCCGGCACCGAAAGAAGAACTCCGAGGAACCCGGCAATCGTGTAGCCAGCGATGAGCGAGAGGATAACGAGGAGCGGCGGAACACCGATAACCTTCTTCACGATGAGCGGATAGATGAGGTTCGATTCGAACTGGTTCACCACGACGTAGAGACCGAGCACGATCGCAGCAAGCGCGACGCCTCCGCTTGAGAACGCGACGATGACCGCGACCGCTCCGGCAATGAGCGACCCGAAAACAGGGATGATCTCGGCAAAGGCCGTGAACACGGAAAGAAGCAGTGCATACGGAACACCGATGATGAGAAGGCCGAGATACGTGAGGATCGCGACGATGACCGAAAGGAGGATCTGTCCCTGCATCCAGAGGCCGATCTTCTTCTGCGAACGCCGCCAGAGGTCGACAGAGTATTCCTCGTGCTTGACCGGCATCACGAGCCGGAGGAAGTCGTCGACGCCGGTCTCCTGGAGCGCGAAGTAGAACGAGAGCACGAAGACGAGGAGCAATGAGAGGATCCCTCCGAAGAACGTGACGATGATCTGTACGGCGCCAGCGGAGCCTGCGGTAAAGACCGATTGCAACGAGAGGAGCGTTTGGACGAATGACTGCAGATCGCGAGAGCTGCTCAAGAGGCTTGATGCGCTCTGGAAGCTCGGGAAAGAAGCCGATGCGTTCAAGGTCTCAAGATACCGAGGCAGTGACGAAAGAAAACCTGCCGCATCCGCGATGATCGGCGGGAAGAACAGGTACAGCATGAGAAAGATCGAACCGAACACAAGCACGTAGATGAGGATCACGGAGAAGAAGCGCGGTATGCGGTACCGGATGAAGAAGGTTACGCCTGGCTCGATAGCCGAGGCGATCACGATGGCCGTAATAACGAGAAGGACGAGGTCGCGGAGCGTCCAGAGGAGAAAAGCCCCGGCGATAAGGAGGATCGCGGAAACGATCGTGCCGGAGGTGATAGTGACCTGGACTTCCCGGTTCATAGTGGGCATGGTACCACGACCTGCGGCCTACGCCGAGACCTATGCAACGGCGCTCTTGATGCGTTCAGCAACGTCTGCAACGGTGAGGCGCTCTTGTTCACCCGTATCGCGATGGCGGAGCGTGACCGTGTCGAGGAGTTCCGGGTTCTCGCCAAGCGTGTCGAAGTCGATCGTGATGCAGAACGGCGTACCGATCTCGTCCTGGCGGCGGTAGCGCTTGCCGACGTTGCCGTTGTCGTCCCAAGCGATCGCCGGATGAACCTTCTTCAAAGCTTCACGGACTTCGCGCGCCTTTTCGACGAGCTCCGGCTTATTCTTCAAAAGCGGCGCGACCATCGCCTTCACCGGTGCGACCTTGGGTGAGAGCGCGAGATACGTGCGGGTCTCTCCTCCGAGATCGTCTTCGCGGTACGCGCTTGCGAGTACGGCGAGCACGGTACGATCGACACCCAAAGACGGCTCGATCACGTGCGGAACGAATTTCTCTTTCGTCTCTTCATCGAGGTACTCGAGCGAGACACCCGAACCCTTCTGGTGCGCCGAGAGGTCGAAGTCGGTGCGGTACGCGAGCCCCCAGAGCTCCTTGCGGCCAAACGGGTAATCGAATTCGAAGTCGATCGTGCGCTTAGAGTAGTGTGCACGGTCACCGTCGGGGACTTCGAGCTCATGTACCATGCCGTTCGGAAGGCCGACTGCTTCCGCGAAAAGATGCATCATCTTGCGCCACTCCTCGAAGGCCTGCTGCCACTCGGAAGGCTTTACGAAATACTCGACTTCCATCTGCGAAAGCTCGCGCAAACGGAAGATGAAGTCGCGCGGCGCGATCTCGTTCCGGAAGGCCTTCCCTATCTGGGCGATACCGAACGGAAGCTTCGGGTGGATCGAGTCGATGACATTCTTATAGTTCATGAAGATGCCGCCGGCTGTCTCAGGACGCAAGTACACCACTGCCGACTCGTCTTCCATCGCGCCTGCATGCGTCCTGAACATCATGTTGAACTGGCGTGGCTCCGCCCACTCATGTTCCCCACCAATTGGACAAGGGATCTTTTCTTTTTTAAGTAGTTCAAACTGCTTGCTGGAATCTGCTGGCAACATAAGCGCTTTTCCAACATGCACCCTCGCAATCAAAATATCAGGCCGTTCTCTCACGTGGCATTTCTTACATTCGACAAGCGGATCGGAGAATCCAGCAACGTGACCGGACGCTTCCCATACTTTCGGATTCATGAGGATCGTCGCATCGACGCCATACATGTCGTCACGATCGTCGCGGAACATGCGGAGCCAGAGGTTTTCGATATTTTCCTTGAGGAGGACGCCCATCGGGCCGTAGTCGAAGGTGCCGGCCAAGCCGCCATAGATCTCGGAGCCCGGGAAGACGAAGCCGCGACGCTTCGCGAGGGAGACGATCTTTTCCATGAGGTTCTGGTCGTTCATACGGTATAGAGTGCGCTACGCGCCGATTATATGCAAGATAACTGCCTTATTGCACGATCCCGTCGGTAATCTTGTACCCGGGATCGGTCTTCGTCTCGGTCGTCACCGGATCGGTCGACGCGCTTACCTGCACCCCGGCAAAACGATCGTACCCTGAGAATGTCGAGGGGCCGGTAAGCGGCACGGCGCCTCCTTTCTGCGAAGAAGACGGGGTGATAGTCACCTGGAAGGTGCTTCGTGCGCTCGCACCCTGCGCCAAGTCGCCCGTCGTCCAGGTGAGCGTGTGGGACGTCTCGTCGTAAGAAAAAGAGCCGCTGCCGGATGTCTTGTCGACATACGTCACATAGTTTGGCAGTACGGCTTTCACCGTGCCCCCTGCGACCGCACTGCCCCGATTGGCCACGCTCCAGGCAATCGAGTAACCGGTGGTCATGCCGACCTTGGGCGGGATGGGACCAATGCCTGACGTATGCGATGATGCTGCGCTCAGCGCGATCGCTGTCGCCACTTTTGCTGTTTTCGCGCTCGAAGCAGTGACCTGTTCCGGTACGTTCGACTCCCCTACGCGCGTTCCGGTAGCAGTGACGGAAAAAGTCACGGTCGGCGAAGCGCCTCCCGCAGGAACGGTCGAGAACGTAAACGTACCGAGTCCTGACTCGCCGGGTGAAAGGGTTGCGAGCGACGAATCGGTATCCTTACTGAAGACGATCGTATGGTTTACCGAGTTATAGAAGCCGTTCTGCGCCCTGATACTGCCATAGTCGATCGCTGAACCGCTGACCGCGATCGAGATCGCCGCATTCGTAACCGGCGTCGAAAGCGTATTCGTAAACGCAACAGTCACGCTTTGCGTGCTTCCTGGCGCAATGACTGCCTGATCTGATGTGTCGCCATTGATCGCAAGCTTTGTCGATATGAAAGGCGCGGCGATAGTCACGGTCGCATCCTGAGTCATGTATTCGACCGCCAGAGTCGAGTCTTGAGACGATTTGGCGGTGCCGACCGTGAAATGGAAGACACGCTGTTCGTTGTTCTGACCGGTGAGAACGCCCGTGAGGGTTACCTGCTTGGTCGCGCCTGGAGCAAGCGTGCCGATAACGAAGGTTCCGTTCTGGAGCGGGACCGATGAGGAGGTCACCGAGAATCCGAACGGCGAGGACGGCGCGAGCACGACGTCATCGAGCGGCACCGCTGCATTCGAGCGAACCGTGAGCGTAAACGTGAGCGGGTCACCCGCTACAGTCTCCGTCAACGCGTCGACCGAAACCGAAAGCGGCGTCGAGGAGATAGCAATACCATACGAAGCCCTCTTCTCGAAGACGGCATTCGAACTCGCCGTACCGTAAGAGAAGATGACGGGAAGCGTGACGGTCTGTCCCGCCCCGCCAAAGACAACGGCCTTGATGGAACGGGTTACGGTTGCACCGCTCGCGAGCGTGCCGAGCTGCTCGACATATCGGGGATAGGGCGTAAGCACATCACCGGGGCGGCGCGTCCCGTCGGGGAAATCGACTTCGATCGTCGCATTCTCAAGGGCGACCGGATTCCTGTTCGTGATGGTGAGCGAAAGCGGCACGGTATCACCGCCGGCTATCGTCGTCGGCCCCTGGATATCGATGGACACTTTATCGGTCGAGACCGAGTTGTTCCCGAAATAGAAGAAGTAGCCTGCGGCGACAAGCGATGCGATGAAGAATATGATCGCCACGCTGAGGAATATCCCCGCGAGCCGTACGTGACGCTCACCTCGATGCATCGTGATCGGCAACGGCTTCTCTTCCCAAGCGTGCGGGAGCGTCTGCTCTCCTGCGGCACCAAGCGGCGTACGACCATGCGTGGCAGCTCCTTTGGGGCTGTACAACGCCTCACGCGCGCGCTCAAGCGAACTGATCGAATCTTCGCCGGACCTGGATTGCATGAAAACAGTATAACGCGTGTCAGAGCCCGGACGCAGTGATGTCGTGGTTGATGCGCGCGATGTACTGCGTACGTCTTGCACGCACTGCGCTCAGCGCTTCTGGCGCAAATGCCACTGCGCCTTCAGGCAGCTCGCCATCATCGAGACCAAGCTCGGCAAGGATCTGCAGGACCGCGATGATTTCTGCCGCTTCGCGGTCCTCGGCAGACAGCGTGGTGAGCGTATCGAAAAATGATCTGAGCGTGTGAAATAGCGCGAGATCATGCGCTTCGCCAGCGACGAGACGCAAGAGAAGACCGGAAACGCGCGCCGCGGAGCGACGCGCGTCCGGATCCGTGAGCCGCCGAGCCCAATTCTCTTCGAGAACTGCACCAGTCAAGCGCCACCCCTCTTTCCCGCGTACGAGCATGAGATTGCTCTCGGCAAAAGTCACGAGCGCAGGAGCAAGCTTCGCTCCAGGTTTACGCAAACTCTGGGCGCGCACGCGCATGAGCCCGAGATCTTCGGTAAGAAGCGTCACGAGAGCGGTCGCTTCGCCTGAGGGCACTCGGGCGAGCACGATCGCGCGTGTCGTGTACTTATGCCGCATCCCAGTCAGAGAAACTGCGCGATGCGCATGTCCCGGCATTCGAACGATATCGTTTTTCGTTTTTCATAACATTCGAGAGGCACCCTCTAACGGGACTCGTCGCGGAGAATATCGAAACGCTCTTCCCCGGTCGAGAGCGTAGCGACATACTTCCCTTCCGGACGCACCACGACGCGCACGACATCGCTCGGAGCAAGGCCTTCTGCCTTGCGTGCCTGCGCAAGAGCGCTCGCGCGCTCGCGCTCGTCACCTTCCTTGATAAGTTCCGGCGTGAGCATCGTATCGAGCGCGAGTTCACCTCCGACCTTGATCTCTTTCACGTTAAGCTCGTCCGCAAGAATCGCGGAAAGTTCGCTCGGGAGCGCCTCGCTTATCGTGAGCGACGCAAGCGGCTGGCGCACCTTGATATTCGCCTTCTGGCGGAGTTGGAGCGCAGTCGAGGCGAGGTCACGGACCCGACCCATCTGGGCGATAAGCGGCGCAGACGTATCCGGCATGAAGAAGAAGCGTCGTGGCGCACGCGGCCACTCGGTGAGATGCACGCTTTCCGGCTCATCCTCTTCACGCACGGCGCGGAAGACCTCTTCAGCGAGGAATGGCATCGACGGCGCCATCACCTTCGCGCTCTCGCGAAGCACGTAGCGCAGCGTCCTAAGTGCATCCTTCTTGTCACTCCCCTCTTCCTTGAAGCGGTCACGTGAGCGGCGCAGATACCAGACCGAGAGGTCATCGATAAAGGACGTAAGCGGGCGCACGGCGCGGTCGAGCTCGTAACGCTCGTACCCTTCGGTCGATTCACGGATAAGCTCATCAAGACGCGCGAAGATCCAGCGATCGAGGATGTGCTTGCTCGTGCGCGCCGCGGGCGTGCCGTCTGCATAGAGCTGGTAGAAAGAAAGCACGTTGCCGAAACGGCCGACATTCTTCTTCGCGACTTCGTCGACCCCGCCTTCGACGAAAGCGAGATTCTCTGCAGCAACGACCGGCGAGGAAAGGAGGTAGAAACGAAGCGCATCCGCACCGTACTTATCGACAATGAGCATCGGGTCGGGATAATTCTTCTTGCTCTTCGAGAGTTTCTTGCCGTCTTCGGGTGATACCACGATGCCGTTCACGATGACGTTCTCAAAGGCGTTCTTGTTGAAGAGCGCGCCGCCGAGCACGTGGAGGTAGTAGAACCACGCGCGCGTCTGATCGACTCCTTCCGCGATGAACTGCGCCGGGAAATTCTTTTCGAAACGACTCTTGTTCTCGACCGGATAGTGCATCTCTGCATACGGCATGCTCCCGGAATCGAACCACGTATCGAGCACGTCCGGAACGCGTATCATCGGTTCGCCCTTCTCGTTCACAAGCGCGACTTCGTCGATATACGGCAGATGGAGATCGAGCTCGTAGTCAGGGTTGTGCGGGAGCGGGATGAAGTCGAGTTCGCGCGCATGACCGGTCTGGAAATCCGAGATGCGGACGACGTCGGCCATCGCTTCTGCGTTGCCGCCCATGGCGATCGTCGTGAGCGACTCAAGGCCGATGCCGTGGGTCACGATGAGAACCTTCTTGCCGGAAAGCGTCTTCTCGAGTTCGTAGATGAAATTGCCGAAACGACGCTTCGCGTCCACATGGCTTTCACCTCCTGGGAACTTGTCGGCGAAGCTCGTCAGGTGCGTATCGCGATAGGTGATGAAATCCGCGTATGGCTTGCCAGAAAGCTCGCCCATGTCGAGCTCGCGCAAGCGCTCGTCGAAGACGATGGCGGAACGTTCGATACCGAGCGCGTCGGCCATGAGCTCAGCGGTCTCCCGGGTGCGCACGAAAGGAGACGCGTAGATGGCTTCGATACCCCTTCCTTTCAACGTCTCGGCCGTTGCGGCAACTTCAGCTTTCCCTTTTTCCGTAAGGTGATTCCCGCCATTCACCTCAGCGCTCACGAAATTCTCGGCATTATTCTTCGCTTCGCCGTGTCGCATCATGAAGTAGGCATTCCCCGACTTCTTCGCATGGCGCTTGAGCTCCTCGACCGAGCCGATGACCGTAATGTTCCCTGTAGCGTCCTTCCAGAGCGGTATGACGCTCGCCCAGAAACGCTGACGCGAGATGGACCAGTCACGCGCGCCTTCGAGCCACTTGCCGAAGCGTCCTTCCTTGATGTGCGCGGGCGACCAGTTGATGCGCTTGGCATTCTCCAAGAGCTCTCCCTTGATCTTGGTGACCGCGACGAACCACGAGGTGGTCGCGTAGTTCAAAAGCGGCGTACCGCAACGCCAGCAGTGCGGGTAGCTGTGCATGAGATTCTCTTTCGCGAAGAAAGTCCCGTGTTCCTGAAGGTAACGGATGACCTCGATATCCGTCCCGAGACGGACCTTGTCATCCTCAGACTTCGGCTTCACTTCCCTGCCGGCAAAATCCGTCACCTCCGGGCGCATCGTGCCGTCGTAAGCAATGTGTTGCACGAACGGCAGATTCTCTTTCTTGCCGAGCGCCATGTCGTCTTCGCCGAACGCCGGCGCGATATGCACGATGCCGGTGCCGGTGCCGGTCGTGACGAAATCAGCGGCGTATACTTTCCACCCGTTCTCGTGATTCTTGAGAGCTGTGTTTTTCTGGTAGTACTCAAACGGTGCGGTGTACGAGAGGCCTACAAGGTCGGAGCCTTTGAATTCCTTTCCGGAATCTCCTTCGCGCTTCACTCGGATGTATTGTGCGCCATCCTGTTCTTCGACGACATATGTAACCTCCTTCCCCACCGCGAGTGCGACGTTGCCCGGCAAGGTCCACGGGGTCGTGGTCCAGGCGAGAAGGTACACGTCGCCGCTGAGGCCGAGCATCTGCGGGTTCGTCACCTTGAACTTCGCGGTAACCGCGATATCCTTCACATCCTCGTACCCTTCCGCGACTTCCTGCTGCGAAAGCGTCGTCTCGCAGCGCGGGCAGACATGCATCGAGCGGTAGTCTTCGTACACGAGACCCTTGTCGTACACCTGTTTGAAAACCCACCACACGCTCTCCATGAACGAGGCATCCATCGTGGTGTACGGATGCTCCATGTCGACGAAGCGTCCGATACGCGGGATCACCTTCTTCCATTCGTCGGAGCAGGCGAAGACCTGCGCGCGACATGCCTCGTTGAATTTCTCGACGCCGTATTCCTTGATGTCCTTCTTGTGCGTGAAGCCGAGCTCTTTCTCGACGATGTTCTCGACCGGAAGTCCGTGCGTGTCCCAGCCCCAGACGCGCGGGACATGGTAGCCCCGCATCGTCTTGTAGCGTGGCACGGCGTCCTTCATCACGCTCGCGACGATGTGCCCGTAATGCGGCAAGCCGGTGGCAAAGGGCGGCCCGTCGTAGAAGACGTACTCGCCCTTGGGCGACTTCTTCTCGAGCGACTTCTCGAAAATCTTGTTCTCCTGCCAGAAGGCAAGCACTTCTTCCTCGCGCTTGGCAGCTTCTGATTTCCCTGCTTCGGCCATAATGGCTTATCGTAACGCCTGATTGCTGAAAATGAAACAGCCGCTCCTCTCGGAGCGGCTTTCAATCTGTTAGGAATCAGATTCAGTAGTGCATCGTTGGTGGAGCCCTGCGGCTGGTTTGCGGCGAATCGATCGTCGGGCCGGTCTTGCGAATCTTGGTCCGGCCAGGATTTTTGTTGTTACCCTTGAAACCACTCCGGCCGCGGCCGCGATAGCTCTTCCCAGGATTTACCATTTGCTTGCCTCCTATCCATTTGCCTGAAGAAAAAACAGTACTGTGCCCCATTGCACAGTGTTCGCTACTGTAGCACGGCAAATACGCCGCGCAATCTAAAGACGCTCAGGCGTGTGGATACCGAGAAGCGTAAGGCCGTTCTGCATCGTGTGCACGAATGCGCGCGCGATAAGGAGCTTGTGCGCCTCGTGTTCCCCGCCGATGATCCGCTCTTTCGCATAGAAAGCATTCCACTCGCCCGCGAGCTCCGTGAGGTACGTCACGAGCAGGTTCGGCGAAAGCTCGCGCTCCGCACGTGCGGCGACTTCCGGGAAATGCATGATGAGCCGTTCGATGAAATATGGCTCGGCAGGTGCATCTGCTTTGGGAGCATTCTCCCCCGCCTGCGCGAGCACCGACTTCGCGCGCACCAGAGCATACTGGAGATACGGACCCGAATCGCCTTCGAGCGAAAGCGACTTCTCCGGATCGAAGATGATGTCCGATCCCGGCGACTGACGTAACACCATGTACTTCACCGCACCCACCGCGACCTGCTCAGCCACAAGCGGATCGGGACTGCGTTTCATCGCGTGCTCGGTCACATCCTTCAGGAGCCCGGCGGCCGTGATGACGTTCCCTTCGCGCGAGCTCATCTTGCCGGAAGTGAGCCGGAGAAAACCGTGCGGCACGTGTTTCGTCTTCTTAGCGAGGTTCGGCGCGAGCTCTGCGAGCGCCGCAAGCACCACCTTGAAGTGTCCCGTTTGTTCATTCGACGTGACGATGATGCTCTCATCCGAGGGAAAACGTTCCTCCTTGAGAAACGCGAGGCCGATGTCTTTCGTCTCGTAGGTCGGCGTACCACGACTCGTAACGAACACGAGCGTATGAAGCCCGACTTTCTCTCCCGGATAGATGACTGCCCCATCGCTTTCCTCAAAGATGCCCTTGGCAAGACCGTCCTTCACCACGCGGAGTCCTGGCTCGACCGTATCGCTGTCGAAGAAGTCGTAGTCGAGATGCGTACCAAAGATAGCAAAGAGACGCTTGAACTCGAGCATAGAAATCTCGCGGCCTTTTCCCCAAAGCGAGAGGAGTTCACGGTCACTTCCACTCATTTCCACCTCGTGACGTCGGGCGACGAGATCGTAAAGACGGACATTGAGCGCGTCGATTTCTTTCTTTGCCGAGTCATCAGTCTCGTATGCGGCAGAGGCGCGTGCATACGCCGCACCGATTTCCTGTGCATCGCTGATTTCAGCAACACCCTCCTTCTTGAGCCCCCAGAGCGCTTTTGCGACATGCGGACCGACATCACCGCCAAACGAGCTTCCGAAGACCGTCGCGCCACGTGAGCGCTTGAGACGCGTGAGCGCTTCACCTATGACCGCGCTCATGAGATGCCCGATATGCATCTCCTTGAACGGATTCGGGTTCGCGTAGTCGATAATGGCTCGCTTCCCCACTTCTGTAGCATCAGTCCCCCACGTCGCACCTTGGGCATCCGCCTCGGCAAGCGCAAGCGATACGACGCCACGCGCGAGCGTGATGTTTACGAAACCGGGCCCTGCGACTTCGATACTCGTGACCTTGTCACCGAGCGTTTCTTTGAGCGAACGAGCGAGCTCGTCCGCGAGCTCGCGCGGATTTTGACCGAGCTGTTTTGCAGATACAAGGGCAGCATTGGTCGCGTAGTCGCCATGTGCAGCATCCACCGGACGCTCGATAGTGAACGCCACTCCCTCCGCTCCGAGCTTGTGAAGGGCGCTTGCGACCGCCTCTCGTATCGTGCTTTCCATATCGCGAGTGTAACAGACCCCTCGTATAAAAAAAGACGGCCTCCGCAAGGATGCCGTCGAAGCCAAAGAACCGAGATGGAAATCCTTGGCGGTGGGAGATCAAACTGATTTAACCATAACACGATACTAAACTAAGTGCAACTCACGTTACTTCCGAAGAATCGGGGTAAAGAAGTCGTACGGGTTGTAGTGCCCCACTTTGCTCAGATCAAGCACCTGGCGCGTACCGGAACATTCCCAACCGATGACTCCTTCATCCTCGACACGTGCGAAGTGTTTCGATAGACGCGGCGTATGCTGATCCGTATAGTTCGATGCTGCCGAATCATACGGAATATCGGGCTCCTCTTTCATGCACTCGAAACGGATACGGGCGATGATCTGCCCGTGTCGCAAGAGCATATCTTCTTGAGGGATCACTTCGAGCGTTATCGGCCGGCCGCGTCCTTCCCCGTTCTTGCCATAGCCCCAACCCGGGTCGATATATCCAGCCGCATGCGACCGGAATTCACCAAGACGAGGATCTATCGCTCGCAATTCTGCCGAAAGATACGGCGGCACCATAATCGGATTCGTCTGCAAGATGTAGAATCTCCCCTTACGGACGCCTATCGTGGAACCACCAAGGTCGAGCGTCAACAGAAACGAATCCGCATGCCGACGTGTCTCTTGAAAAGACATCTTGCGACCAGCATTGTCGAAGATGAGGCCGTGCCTGCGGATTGCCTGTTCGGCATGCAGGTCATCGAGAAACGACTTGCCGTCAAAGAGACGCACCTGCGATAACGCAAGACCGGGATGTGCTGAGACTGGGAAATAATCAGGGCGCGCGAGCACCCACTGTTCCCCAGACCATGGCGTACCGGTAAGCGCATCGTACATGTCGACACCATCGGCAACCGATCGGCAGAAGAATGCGTCACGGCCAGTTGATGATTTCGGATTGGCATAGCCGTATACCATGCTCGGAAGTTCCCACTCCTTTCCTTCAACACGGATAAGGTACGGCACACCAACCTCGAACGGATTGTCGAAATTGTGTGGGGTAGCCCCGACAAGCGGGAGCAGATTGCGCACTTTCTCGCCCGCAAGCGGGAGGAAAATTGTTTCAAGGCGGTATGCCTCATCCGCAAGCGGTAGGTCGATTGATGCAGGGTTAAGGTATGCATCTGAAATACCTGTGATGTTCCCTTGGTCGCAAAGCTGTTTAAGCATCTGCCGTGGTAGTACACCAGTGGTGGACATGATTCTGTCTCCTTGAGTTGAATGGTTGATGACAATAGTACAAGCCTGGGGAGACTTTACGCGGAGAGGCGTTTAAGCGCAAGCAAAAGAAAATACCGGCCCTTAGGCCGGTAGTAATCGCACAAGATTCACGTACGGATACCCACCGATGCGAGCGCCTCAAGGACGGCGGCGTGCACCTCTTCAACCGTCCGCGATGCATCGATGAATATCACCGGGTGGTCAATCGCGAATGCATTGAAACCTTGCCGAACGCGTTCGTAATACTCCAAATCACGTTCATCAAAGTGGTTTTGATCGCGAGCCGCATCGCGTAAAGCACGTTCACGCGCGTCCTCAGCCGACAAATCGAAAACGATGTAATAATCGGGACGATGACGGCCTTTTGCGTAGAAGACCTGGTTTCGCAACTCGATGAACAGACCGAGCAGTTCATGCTTTTGCTCGCCATACAGCTGAAACGCGTAGGTCGATGAGTCACCGCGATCCGAGAACACATGCTTCCCTGTATTAAGCGTTGGGACGACCAGCTTCTCTTGCGCTTCCTCCCGTGCAGCCCAGAAACCGAGAAAGTGAAAGAATGGGGTCGAGTTTTTTGCGTCCGGGTGGTCGCGAAGCGCTCCGCGCATAATCTCGGCAATCGGCGGCCCTCCGGGCTCTCGTGTGAAAACGACATCGTCACCAAACTTCTCTTGAAGCAGGGCGATCTGCGTTCCCTTCCCCGACCCGTCCATGCCGTCAAAGACGATGTATTGTGCTCGCTTTTCTTCCATTTCACTACTCCTTAAAGACCGGCACATGCCTGCGCGCACTCTACCTGTACAGGCACGTATATGCAAATAAAAACGGCGGCCGAAGCCGCCGTTTGACCAAAAATGACTCGGGTTACAGCAGTTTTGCTTTGATGCGCCCCTGATTTTTGTAGTCGATGAGCTTCACGTCTGCCATGGTGAATTGGTCGATATCAGTGATACCGGGATTCAACCAAAGCTCCGGTGCAGAGAGAGTATCTCGTGTGAGCTGCGTACGTACAGCTCTCAAGTGAGCGCTGTAGATATGGCAATCATCCAAGGTAATGACAAGTTCGCCCGGGATCATGCCGACACACTGTGCAATCATATGCAGGAACAACGCATACGATGCGATATTGAACGGCACGCCGAGGAACATGTCGCATGACCGCTGATCCATCGCCAGATCAAGATACAGCTTCTTGTCACGACGCCGTGAGTGACGGGCGAAAAGCTGAAACTTCATATGACACGGCGGTAAGCACATGTCATCCACCTTGAGAGGGTTCCACGCCGTGACGATATGGTACCGACTGAACGGATCAGATTTCAACGCCGCAATGACTTTAGAAAGCTGATCCGTACCCTCGCCGTTGTAGTTACGCCACTGTGAGCCGTAGATAACGCCGCAATCGCCGGCAAACTGCGTTTTGCCGGCCCGGGCAAACCGGTTCTGATCATTCGACCACATAGGGTTTTCAGCATCGGCCGGCAATCCCACAAGTTCGTTAAGTCGCGCGAGCGACAAACGATATGGAACGGGAGAATGTTTGCCCCCTTCGATAAACCAAAGCAGCTCGGCGAGCACTGATTTGAACGCAAGCTGTTTCGTTGTCATCGCAGGAAAACCGTCTTTCATACTGAAGCGGACCTGCTGTGCGAAAACAGCATGCGTATGCCCGTTTCGAGTTTTACGAACGTCTCCTTCCTTGTAGGTTTTGTTAAGTGCCTCGAGATATTGCGCTTCATTGGGATTGGCTATCCACCAATCCCCCAAAGATAAAGGCTTCATTTCCAAACTCCTTCTGTAAGGTTGATGTACGGACCAAACTGCAATCCGCATGCACTGTACGTGGGCGGACAGTAAAAAGCAAATCGGCCGCATTAGCGGCCGATTTGCTTTTTATTTGGAACCTACGCCTCGGAACCGATGCCCATCGACTTGGCGGTGCCTGCGACGAGTCGCTCGGCTGCCTCGATGGTATTCGCATTCAAGTCCGGCATCTTCTCCTCAGCGATCGAGCGGAGCTGCGCTTTGGTGAGCGTGCCCGGCTTACGATCCTTGTTCGGCTTAAGGGCACCCTTCTCGAGACCGAGCGCCTTCAAGATGAGACGGGACATCGGGGAGACCTTGAGGACGAACGTGAACGAGCGGTCATCATAGACCGAAAGCTCGACCGGAATGATGACGCCCGGCTTGTCTTTCGTCGCGTCATTGAACTGCGTGACGAACTGGCCGATGTTCACGCCGGCTGGACCAAGCGCGGTACCAACCGGAGGCGCAGGGGTTGCCTTCCCTCCCGGGATCTGCAATTTAATCTTTTTTACGACTGTTGCCATAGTGTTAGAGACTCTACCTTAGAGTTTGCGTACCTGCAAGAAATCGAGCTCGACCGGCGTCTCGCGACCGAACATGGAGACCATGACCTTGACCTTGCCACGCTCCTCGTCGATCTCGCCGACCTTGCCCTCGAGGTCCTTGAACGGACCGTCTGCGATCACGACCGCGTCGTCCTTCATGAGGTCGATACGGTGCTTCGGCGCCTCGGCGCTCATGCGCTTCATGAGGGAGTCTACTTCCGCCTGCTCCATCGGGACCGGGGTATTGCCCGAACCCACGAAACCGGTCACGCGCGGCGTGTTGCGCACCACGAACCACGAATCGTCGTCGACGATCATGCGGACGAGGATGTAGCCCGGATAGATCTTCTCTTCCTCGACGACGCGCTTCCCTGCCTTGACGCGGATCTTCTTCTCGGTCGGGACGACCACGTCGAAGATCTTGTCTTCCATGCCCAAGGACTCGATGCGCTGCTTCAGGTTGCGCTCGACGGCGTTCTCGTAGCCTGCGTAGGTGTGGATGGTGTACCAACGCGCGTCCTCTTTGCGCGGGGTGACCTCATCCCGGATCTCTTTCGGAACTGCCGGGGCGATATCAGCCATGCCGAGATCCTCGAAGATCTCCTCGTTGCTCTCGCCGCTGTGAATGGTGTCAGTCATAGGGAAAGCCGTTAGCCGACAATATAGCTCGCGATCGAGCCGAAGAGATAATCGAAGCCGCCCACGAGGACGATGATCGCTGCAGCGATGCCGATAACGACGAGCGTATGCGCGATAGCCTTACGCGAGGTCGGCCACACGATGTGGGAGAACTCTTCGCGAACGTGCTTCAAATACGTGAAAGGTGAAGTCATGAGGACGATGATTTCGGTAAATAAAAAAGCCCTGCGGGCCTTTGACATTTCGAAGTATAGTATAGCCCTCTCAAGGCGTCAACTGTCGGGAGGATAAAAGAGAACCGCACCTTTTGGAGGGGTGCGGTAGTTTTGGCGATACGGCTATTCAGTTAGCCGCTGGCCGTTGATCACTGCCAGGAGTTGCTGTCGGCGTTGTAAGTCTGGCCACGGAAAGTCACCGTGGCGCCCTGCTTGGACAGGCCGTATGCTGCAGCGTTGTTGAACTCGGCGGTTTCCATCACGGTGAGCGAATTGCCCGTCGCGATGCTGACGGTGCCGTTCTTCTCGTCGATGTTCACACCGGGCGACTCGACATCTTTGCCAGTGATCACGTCTTTGCCGTGACAGATGGCGAAGCCCATGGCCTCGGGACTGTTGCCGGTACTCGCAGCCAGTGCGGCCAGGATCAGGGGGGTGCCTTGCTTCAGCTTGTTCATGTACGACTCCTCGATATTGGGAACAAAAAGTTCATCGCCCATCCTTTTCAGGCGGCGATGTGCCATGCGGAACTGCACGACCATCGCAATATAGCAGGGGTGGTTTTTAGTGTCAAGAGGATACAAAAACACGCGGGCCGCAAAGCGGCCCGCGTGTTTTTGTCTTTCCTATCGGATCTCGTACGTGATCGAGACTGACGCGTGGTACGTATTCTCACCGACCGGGAGATTCGGTGTCGGAGCTGATGCTTCCATCGCCCCTCCGAATCCCTTTGCGTACATCATCGGAACCGGGTACCCGCCTGACGATTCGCTGAAGTTCACGATCTTGCCCAGGTGCACACCGAGCTGCTGTGCGAGCACGCTTGCCTGCACCTTCGCTTTCGCGATCGCATCGGCACGAGCCGCATCATAGCCTGCCGTCGAATCATCAAGCGCGAAATCAGGACCGGACACGTTCTGTACGCCGAACTCTCCAAGGCCTGCGAGAAGTTCACCTGCCTTTGCGAGATCACGCACGGTCACCTGTACGGTTTCCGATACCTGGTAGCCGGTAATCTTCGGGGTGCGTTCTGGGCACGAGGAGCCCACACACGGTGCCGGATATGCATACTGCGGATTGATATTGTACGAGAGCGTCTTTACATCCTTCTCGGCGATGCTTTGCTTCTTCACAAAATCAAGTACCCCGTTTGCCTGCCTGGTGGTCACTGCCTGTGCCTCGGCCACCGAGACGGCCGTATTCTGGACCGTAAACGTTATGCGTGCGACGTCCGGTGCCATGGTCGCTTGCCCATCGCCGTTTACGGTGATCGTATCGGTCGCTGGCGCGCCGGAACGTCCGAAGTCGCGCGCGAGCGTGATCGTCTGAGCAAGAAGGAAAAGCGAAAGGATCGAGAACATGCCGATCAGGGAAAACCTGATGCCGTCAGTAGTGAATATCTCGGTGAGCGATTTATTTTCCATAGTGAAAGGTGTTATTGGTCGTTTCCATTATAACGCCTGCAGCGTCGAAAGCATCTTCTCGAGTGCGGAATGGGCTGGCAGTTCCGATACCTTCAAGGTCGGGCTGGTCCAGTCAGAAACGGAGCCGTCAATCGCATCGAAACGCAAGACCGTCGAACCCTGTGCGAGGTAGTAGGCGGTATCTATGACTCCTTCAAAACGCTCAACCGATACGACCGTGAACCGCCGAGTGCCGAACTCGGAAGATGAGAAGGCCGTGATCGCGACAGGGTCTCCAGAAACGAGATTGGTAGCGGTTTGCTTGATGACATCGAGCGGCGTCGAGGAAGCCTCGACTGTAAATTGTCGGATGGTGATGCGTGCAGGGTTTGTCGATGCGTCGTCCCCTTCTTTCGCATACGTAACAGCGTCTACGTTTTCTTGAGATGCATCGGCGGTAAATCCTTGAGGGACCGCAAACGAGATGCCGAATTCCTTAAGCGAAACATTGGGCAACGGACATTCTGCAAACGTGCATGATGATCCGGTACGGCCGACGACGGTTCCGTCCGGGCATACTTTGGCATCAAGCGGACAAGCTATTGGCTGCATCGGGTGCTCGACCGCGTTCCGATAGACGAAACCGCCGATGCCGATAAGGATGATGATCGTGATTCCCCAAAACAAGCTTTTCATGAGCGCGCGAGATTAGTGAGTACTGGTCCTCTCACTATAACAGGAAGGGCTCGGCGCTTCGCGCCGGACCGTTCCTCGTCCGTCTCATTGTTCTTTGGGCGACTACAGGTGACGGTCACAAGTCGCTAACCGTTTTGCTCCAAGCATTCGCAAAACGCTAAGCGCTCTCGACCCCGCCTCGGCCACGCTCGCTTCGCTCGCGGCTTCGCAGCCTCCGGCTTTCGATTCCCTGTAGTCCGTACAAAAATATACTCGCAAAGCGCTATCGCTCTTTTCTCCTTATTTTTGGGCGACTACAGGGAATCGAACCCTGATTGCGGGTACCACAAACCCGAGTGTTAACCGTTACACCATAGTCGCCATGCTGGCTTGCCTGTTTTTTATACCATATCGCCTGTTTTTTTCTAATTTCAGGTCGCCAGAGGCGTGCGTGGTACCATGAGGCGCATATGACGACCCATCTGCACCACGACGAATTCGAGACCCTTATCGAAACCCTGAATGATGATGCGGCTCTCTCAGCATACAAAGCGCCCTACGATAGTTACCGCCCGAGCCTACTGCCACGCATCCTTGGGGGCTTCTTGGTCTGGTGCGGCAATCTCGTCTATGGCAAACCTTCATACCTCAAGTTCCGTGCGGTCGAGGTGATCGCTCGTGTCCCCTACCATTCCTGGGCATCGGCCGTATTCACCTTGCTCACGATGTTTTATGCAGATGAAAATCGCGCGCTCAGGCTTTCTACGCTCTCCCGCTTCGCGCGATTCGCCTCGGACAACGAGACCATGCACGTCGTCGTGATCTCCGCACTCGCACGCAAGGAGCAACGCTCGGGCGTCATACGCCATACGCTTATCCCGATGCTCTTCGCATTCTTCTACTTCTGGCTCTCTTATCTCCTCTATCTCGTAAATCCGCGCTGGTCACTCGAGACCAACTACCTCTTCGAGCAGCACGCCTTCGATCAATACTCCCTCTTCCTCAAGGACAACGAGGAGACGCTTAAGGCAAAACCGATCGAGAGCGACTTCCTCGCTTGGTACGGCCGGCACCCACGAAGTCAGTACGAATTCTTCCGAAGCGTCCGCAACGATGAGATCGTGCACCGCAACCAGTCGATCCACGAGATCGAGGCGCATCGCAAGCACGGCGCGTGCTAATAGCGCGGATTCTCTTCCGTAACGCCAGCCTTATGGTTGGCGAGGCGCGCGAGCGCGAAGAAAAGCGATGAAAGCCGGTTCATGTACGCCTTTACCTCTGGCGACACCTCGTGCGTCCCCGCTTCGGCAACCGCGATGAGCCGACGCTCAGCGCGACGTGCGAGCGTACGCGATACGTCGAGAAGCGCGGAAAGCTCGGTCCCGCCCGCGATCGAGAATCCCTTGAGAGGCGGAATCTCTTTCTCGATACCGTTGGTGAGCTCCTCGAGGCGCTTCACGGAAGTCTCGGTAATCTTCTTGTCAGCGCCAGCGACCTCTGCTTGGATGATGAAAAGCGTTTCTTGCACCTCGCGGAGGAGATCGACGAAGTACGTATCCTCCCCCGCGCGCACCTTCGTAAAGCCCAGAAAGGCATTAAGCTCATCAAGCGCGCCGAGCGCTTCGGGCAATTCCGACGACTTCGAGATGCGCTGTTGGTCGCAGCCGAATGCGGTCGTCGTTCCCCCGTCTCCTTTCCCCGTGTAGAGCATATACGGCCAGTATACCGCGCGATTTCGGGAGGGCTTGACAGGTTTATTAGTTAGTGCTATTCTAGCCTTAGACCTTACCTTAAGGAGTACCAATATGTTGCCGGTTGAACACCCGTGGGACAGGCCGTCCCCGTTCTTCAATATCAAATGGGGATGGATCATTATCGGCGTTATGGGCTTCATGACATTTGCTGTCATCCTCCTCTAAACACCCCAACCCAGGTCCGAGCACTGCTCGGACCTTACCATTTTGTGCGCCAGCCTCCGCCTTTCAAGTCCTCTCCTGCGACAAAAACAATAGTCGCCGGATGCTACCGCATCCGGCTCCTTTGTTTTTTGTGCGCAGGAGAGGACTTGAACCTCCATTCCCTTAACGGGAGCTACCACCTCAAGGTAGTGCGTCTACCAATTTCGCCACCTGCGCAGGTGGGCACACTATAGCACAGCTTACGCAGCCTGTACCTCCTCGACGGATGCCGCCTCTTCCGCGGTCTCCGGAGCGGCTGCTTCGATCGGTGCCTCGGCAGCGGCGGCTTCTGCTGCTGCCGCTGCAAGCTCCTCTTCTGTCGGAGCAATCGTCTCATCGCTCTTCATGTGAAGCATGCGCGCGTTACGGAGCTGGCGGCGGACAGCCTTAGCCGCCTTCTCACGGATGAAGTAGAGCTTCGCGCGGCGGACCTTCGAGCGCTTCACGATCTCGATCGAGTCGATCATGGGCGTGTAGAGCGGGAAAGTTTTCTCCACGCCGATACCCGAAAGGGTGGTGCGTACGGTGAACGTTGCTCCCGCTTCCGCGCCGTGCTTGGTCGAGATGACAAGCCCTTCAAAGGCCTGCTTGCGGGTGTTCTTGAGGGTCTTTTCCTTCTTGTCAGCTCCTTTGCCCTTCTTGAGCTCGACGATGTTTTGGATGACGCGAACGGTGTCGCCCGCGCGAATACCGAGCTTCGCGCGCCCTTCAGCGTTTACTGGCGTTATAACCTGCTGCATACGTTTGCGCACTGTATCACGCCGGGCGATTAAGAGCAAATACTCACCCTTTCCCGTGGAAATGGCTCTGTGCTGCCACGAAATCCGGCGGCGGCGGCGCTTCGAAGGTCTGTCGCTTGCCCGAAGGGAGCGTGATCGAGAGCGAGAAAGCGTGGAGCGCCTGACGCGAGAAGCCAAGCAAGCATGGTCGCTCCTTCGCGTAGAGCTTATCGCAGATGACCGGGTGGTTCAGATGCTTGAAATGCACGCGGATCTGGTGTGTGCGGCCGGTCTTCGGGCGCGCTTCCATGTAGGCGACCTTCTGGTCCGTCTCCGGATCGGAGCTGCGCGCGAGCACCTGCCACTCGGTCACTGCCGCGCGATGTTTCTTCTCTTCCCCTGCACGCGCGACACCCCAACGTGGCGGTATCGCGCGGATGCGTACGATCTCCGCTTCGATTACCCCCTTGTCACGTGCCGGGTGCCCGTACACGAACGCCCGATACGTCTTTTCCGTCGTACGATCTTGGAACTGTTCTTTGAGAAACGCGTGCGCCTGGGGCGTCTTCGCAAGGATCATCACCCCCGAGGTATCCCGATCGAGCCGATGCACGATGCCCGGACGCGGCACCGCTTCCCCTTGCGGGCTGGTCCATGACTCGCCCACTTCTGCGAGCGCCGGATAGTGCGCAAGCACCCACTCGGCTACCGAGGTTTCTTCCGTACGCCCATCGCTATGCACGATGAGCCCGGCGGGCTTATTGATGACGAGGACATCTTCGTCTTCGTAGAGGATAGTCGGCTCCATTATGAAAAGCCTAGCACCTACCTATTTGCCGTGTCGACGTTCGCGGGCCGCAAATTCTGCCAAGACCGCATCGAACTCCTCCTCGGAAAAATCTGGCCAGAGGGTGTCGAGGAAAAAGAGCTCGCTATAGGTCGACTGCCACGGAAGAAAATTCGAGAGACGCTTCTCTCCGCCAGTGCGGATGATGAGATCCGGATCGGGCATGGGGTGCGACCAGAGCTGCGTCGCGAACGTATCGTTCGTCACCTCCGACACACCCTTAGCAAGCAGCTTGTTTGCCGCAGCGACGATCTCTTCGCGCCCTCCGTAGGAAACGAGAAGATGAAGTGTGGGTCCTGCATGATCCTTGGTCGAAGCTTCCCTTTCCCGCATGAGGTTCTGCAGATCTTCGGGGAAACGTGAGGTGTCTCCGACAAAACGGATGCGCGCATCCTCTTCGGAAAGTTTCTGCATCTCGTTCTTGAGCACGTTGCGGAACAGATTGAGCAGGTACCCGACCTCTTCTTCTGCTCGATTCCAGTTTTCTGTCGAAAAGGCGTAGGCGACGACGTGCGGGATCCTCGCTCTGCGCGCCCACCCCAAGACCTCACGCAGCTTCTTGTATCCTTCGGCGTGTCCTTCGTATACGGGAAGATTGCGCGCGCGTGCCCAACGCCGGTTGCCATCCATGACAAGGCCGAGGCACGGTAGTCCTTGCGAGTCATCCATATCTATTCAATAACTGCTGCCATCCTGTTTGCGTTACTGGTGCGTCCTGAGGGACTCGAACCCCCGACCTTCGCAGTGTAAATGCGTTGCTCTACCAACTGAGCTAAGGACGCGTACTATCTAGCATACCTCCTTGTGGGCATGAGAGGATTTGAACCTCCACTCCCTTGCGGGAACTACGACCTGAACGTAGCGCGTCTACCATTTCGCCACATGCCCGCTGTGTGGCCATCATACACGAACCTCCCTATTTTGCCTTGTGCCCCCAGCAGGAATCGAACCTACATCAACGGCTTAGAAGTCCGCTGCTCTATCCATTGAGCTATGGGGGCCCTTGTAGGATAGCGTATTCGTGGGCTTATTGCGACGGGTCGTTGAACTTGTAGGTTCCTGAGACGTACTTTGCTTCTTCTGCCGCCCGCGCCTCGAAGACGGTACGCACGGAATCGAGCGATGCTTGCGTGAAAGATGGAGGGGTGCTGCTTGCGGCAGCACCGAGCGTGCCGCCGCTCGCAACCGTGTCAAAAACCCACGCGTTCCAGGTGACGATACCGATGATCGCGATGGTCGCGAGCGTCAGAAGCGCAATCCAATCCCGTGTAGGGTCGGTGAGCGCAAAAGCGCGCAGCTGATTCAAAAATGAAGTGATGGGATTTTTCATGGTTTTTTCGTTGCGGTTGTGGCGAGCGAATCGACGACGAGGTTTACATCGGCATGCCAGGCATCTTTAGCGTCCTGTCCGATGGTGAGCGAAACTATCGAGATCGAGTAGGGGGCGTACTCTATAGCGCCTACGGTCCGCATGACCGCATCGAACGCACCCTTGAGCGTAAGCGTAAGCTGGAGCGTCGGATGCGCTTGGGTGCCGCCGGCTGATACGGAACGGACGCTCACTTCAGTATCCTGAGCTGCTCCCTGTGCTTCGATCACCTTGATGAACGAAACGACATCGCCCTCCGACACGAAGTACCCTTGCACTTTCTTCTCGTCGTTTGCGACCTGCGCGAGCGATGCACGGGCGGCGGCAATACGACTCACGGTCTCGACAGTCGTCGTAATCTGGTCCTGCAGGTCAGCGACTTCGCGACTCTTATCCGCCACGGCAACATACCAAAACCCGTAGGCGACCCCGAGAAGGAGGGTGAGCGAGAGAACGATAGCAAGATGGCTTAAGGGAGATTTCATGGTGCAAGGGTTATCGTGATCGAGAACGCGATATTCGTGTCTTTCGCGTATGCGGATACCGGCAGGTCGGCAGCGCTTACGAACGGTGCGCCTTGGAGCGTAAGCTGATACCCCCTGAGCGCATCTCGTGTCGCTGCCGTACCTGATACGAGAAGTTTCCCTTGGTTTTGTCCTGACGCTGGCGTGTACACGAAGCTCGAGAGCGTTATGCCCGGACGCGGCAGCGCGAGCGTAGATCGCATGATAGCGCTCACTGAAGGTTTCTTCGCGAGGGCGATGAGCGTTGTCGCGTTCCCCGAGAGCGTCGTAAGGCGCGCAGAAAGCGCGCGTTCATCAGCAGAAAAATATGAGGTCTTTACGCTAGCGAGATGTGCCTGCTTCGCTCTCTCGCTCCCTAGAAGGAACACGTAGGTCGGAAATAGGAGTGCGCCTGCTGTCACAAGGCTGAGGTTCATGAGCATAGCCGCGACGACTCCGAGCCGGAGACGATACTCGCGTTTCAGAAGATCTCGACGTGCAGCCGGAAGCAGGTTGGTGAGCTCGTTATTCATAGGTAGCCATGCTGTCACGGAGCGCGAGACCGATCGCGGTCGCATACGCAAGCGATTCCGTGTAGTCGAGCGCTGGCACCCAGGTGTCTTTGGATGCCAAGTTCGCAAACACGTCCGCCGAGACGACCGGTATCTGGAGCGCGCCTTCGAGATACTCGGGGAGACCCCGGATCGAGGCGTTCCCTCCCGCAAGAAGCGCATGCGTTACGGGCTCATGTTCGCCGCCTGGTGTCGCTCGTTCTTGCCAGTAGTTCAAGTGCCGCAAGATCTCATCGCGGATGGCAGATACGGTAGAGAGCATCGCGGCAAGATACTCTTCGTTACCCGGCATCGGCACGATACCGCGTTCAGCCTTGACCTTGCGGGCCTCGTTCTCGGTTACGCCGAAATACTTCTGCACCGCGAGCGTGAGCGCGTGCCCGCCGATATCGATCGTCGTCGCGAAGCGCGGTATGCGACGCGTCACGATGGAAAGCTTCGTCGTGGTCTTCCCCACATCAATGAGAAGCGCTGTGGACTCGTCTCCTGGCGGAAGGAGCGCGCGCGAGGCGGCGAATGTCTCGCTTTCAAGAGCGCGAACGCTGATGTTCGCTTCGTCAAACACCGAGAGCGTGTCCTCGGTGATGCGTCGAGCGAAGCCGATGCCGGCGACTCGCGGTGCGCCGTCCTTGGTAGTACCTGTGGGGACGAAATCGAACACCGTCTCTGCTGGCGGGAGCGGTATGAACTCGTCGAGGTGCTGCTCGAGCTCGACCCGCTGCTCGGTTTTCGTCTTACCGACGACCGCCGTTTCAAACAGATACGATTTTGATTCGGGGAGTGCGACGTTCGCTGCTGATACGCCGACCGCCTCAGAAGCGCGGACAAGCGCCTCGACGACTGCAGCACGATCCATGATCTCGCCGTCAGTAAAGGCCCCTGGAGGAAGACGGACCTCGATGTACTCGGCAAGAGTGAGCCCATGCATACCTTCTGCAAGACGCACTGCTTTCACGCCGCTGGTGGAGAGGTCGATACCGGCAAAAGGCAGCGCAAGATACCGAGGCGGCGCGAGAAGCGTACGCAGTCGTTCGTCAAACAGATGCGACATACCTATTCAGTATACCGCGTAGATCGTGTTTCTTTCGCTTAATGCGCACTTGTTCCAGACGGCACTTCCCTATCTGGGGTTAGGAATGCGAATGTCTCGTCTGAGCCGACCGCAAAAAGCATGCCGTTACTCTCTATACCCTTGATGACACGCGGTTCGAGATTCGTGACATAGGCGAGCTGCCGCCCGACGAGCGCTTCCGGTTCGGTATATGCAGCGATACCCGAAACGATCGTACGAGGACCGCCTTCTTCACCGAAATCAACCGTACATTTGATAAGCTTGTCGGTTTCCGGTACGCGCTCGGCAGCACGGACGGTACCGATGCTCACTTCGATCTTGCTGAATTCATCAATCGATATTTTCGGCTTATTCATGACGGGTGCGGGTAAGATAGCTGGTAAGGATGATCGCGGCTGCGGAAGCGTCGACCGGCTTGCGTGAACGAGGGCTGCGCGACTTGCCTTCTTTGGCAGGGCTTCGCCTCGCTTCCGCGCTCGTGAAGACTTCAGATTCGAAGTATACCGGAACACCCGTGCGTTCGGTAAGGAGCATTCCGAATGCGCGCGCATCTTCGGCAATCGGGTTTTCTTTGCCGGAAAGATCGCGTGACTCGCCTACGACGACCGCATGCACATTCTCTTTTGCGATAAGTGCTGCCACGTCGTCGATAAGTCGTGGCGTATTTGAAACGATCGCGTGCGGGAACCCCATCATGCCCGCTTCATCTGAAAGAGCGAGGCCGATCTTAGAGCTGCCGTAATCAATGCCTAGATAACGCATGTGTATAGTCTATGGTACAGTATCCCGGTATGCATTACCTGTCTTCTTTCGCTCCGGTCACGTATCCGTCTGCAGGATTCGGCCTGTTCTTCCTTTTCCTCGCGGTTGCAACCGTCTGGACCCTTATCCTCAAAGGATTCGCTCTCTGGCACGCGGCACGCGGTAGCCAGAAATGGTGGTTTGTCGCCATCCTCCTCATCAATACGCTCGGTATCCTTGAGATCGTCTATCTTGTCTGGTTCCGTCCGGAAGCTTCATCAAAAAAGGAGGTTCCGGCGGAACATGTGTCCGAAGAAGCGTAGGGATTCTTTTGGAGGAGTCGCATAGTGGTCTAGTGCAGCGGTCTTGAAAACCGCCGTGTCGCAAGGCACCGTGGGTTCGAATCCCACCTCCTCCGCATATCGAAACGTTCGTGCATCTACGAGTGATATACTAAAAACATGCAGCGTACGCCGCTTCTTGAATGGGAGGGACGTGAATACGAACATCAGCCGAAAAGCGCTGATTGGTACTGGGCGCTTGGCATCGTCGGTGTCGCAAGCGCTGTCGCCGCGATACTGTTCGGTAATTTCCTTTTCGCCATCCTCATCCTCATCGCCGTAATCACGATCGCACTCCACGCCGCGAAAGAACCTCCGCTTCACCGCTTCCAGCTCTTGGAGACCGGCCTCATCATCGGTGAAGATTTCCACCCGTTCGAAGAGATGAACTCATTTGCGGTACTCGAGGATATCGATGGAAAACTTCCTCCGGTACTTTCGATAAAAACGGAAAAGTGGTATGCCCCGCACCTGGTTATCCCGCTTGATGGCGTTGATGCTGAACTCATATACTCCTACTTCTTGCACCATGTAGATGAGGACGATCACAAGCCGACCTTCACCGACCTAGTGGCGGCTTGGCTCGGACTCTGATATATAGTTAAGTACTGCTCTCGATCATGAGAGCTTGAAATTGCCCTCGTCGTTCAACGGATAGGACACCAGCTTGCGGAGCTGGCAATCAAGGTTCGATTCCTTGCGAGGGCACCAAATGAAAAACCGCCGTACGGCGGTTTTTCATTTGGTGGCTCGAGAGTACGTTTAGAAGGAGTATCTGCAGGCTTTAGAAAGAATGTAGTATCGTACGCATACGCCCTCGTGGTTGAATGGATACAATACCTCCCTCCGAAGGAGGTGGTACAGGTTCGATTCCTGTCGAGGGCACTTCAAAAGAAACACGCCGCTTCCGCGGCGTGTTTCTTTTCGTTATGCCTTTGCCTTCTTGATAAGGCTCGCGAGGTGCGATTTCTTGCGATCTGCGGTATTGCCCTTCAGGACACCGCGCTTCTTCGCCTTGTCGATCGCCTTGTAGGCTGCCGGGAGGAGCTTCTCTGCCCCTGCCACATCCTTCGCAGCAAGCGTTTTGGTGAGCGACTTGGTCGCGTCCTTGAGGGCGTTCTTGCGGCGCAGATTGAAGACGCGCTTCTTCTCCGAAGAGCGGATTGCTTTCTTTGCTGAGCTGGTTATTGCCATAGGTACTGCCTACACTACTGTATGCGCCCGATGTACGCAAGAGTGGTAGGATACTAGTCATGATCAGGCAGATCCGCGGAAACGTACTTTCGACAGGCCCTCTAAGCGCCATTATCGAGGTTGCAGGCTTCGGTATGGAAGTACGTATGAGCTCCCTTGAAACGCTTACGATCGGCAAAGAAGCCGCTCTTTTCACCTATCTTGCCGTGAAGCAGGACGGGATGGAGCTCTACGGCTTCCCGACAGCCGAGGATCGCGACTTCTTCGAGCTCATCCTCTCCGTCTCTGGCGTCGGTCCGAAGACTGCGCAGAATGTGCTTCGCCGTGCCCCGCGCGAAGCGCTCGAAGGCGCTATCGGCCGAAAAGATCTCCCCTACCTCACCAAGGTCGTAGGGCTCGGAAAGAAGAGCGCTGAAAAGATGCTCGTTGAGCTTGCCGATAAAGTGGGGTCGTACGCGCATGACGCAGCCGACACGGAAGTGTTCGACACGCTTGTCGCGCTCGGTTATACAGAACGCGAAGCGCGCAAGGCTATCCAAGGACTACCTGAAGGTATTGCCGGTAAAGAAGCTCGTCTCAAGGCTGCGCTCTCAGCAAATCGCTAGCCATGTACGAACTCATCAACAAGGTCGTCCGCGTATTGAAAAAGGTCGTTCCTGAGCCGGTAGTAAGCTTCTTCCGTCCGCTCTACCATCGCGCCCTCGCGCTAGTCATGGCACTCTCGTACGGCTTCCCGGCAAAGAAGCTTGTCGTCATCGGCGTGACCGGCACCAAGGGAAAATCGACTGTCACCGAGATGCTCTTTTCGATCTTGCGCGCCGCTGGCTACAAGACCGCGCTCATCTCGACCATCCGTTTCGCTATCGAAGACGAATCTGAACCGAACCGCTATAAGATGACCCTCCAGGGTCGCGGTTTTGCGCAGGCTTTCATGAAGAAAGCGCTTGAGAAGGGCTGCACCCATCTCGTCATCGAGGTTACTTCCGAAAGCGTGCTGCAGTACCGGCATTGGTTCCTTGACCTCAACGGACTCGTGGTTACGAATATTCAGCGCGAGCACATCGAGAGTCACGGCTCGTTCGAAAACTATGTCGCCGCGAAGCGGCGCATCGTCGATACGCTCGCGAAATCTACCAAACCTTTCCGCGTGCTGGTCGCAAACGAAGACGTGCCTGAGAGCCGCGCCTTTCTCTCGGCTCGCGTCCCTAAAGCGATCGGTTTCAGCGCTCACGAGCTTTCGCACGTCACAAGCGATGAGCGAAGCGTCTCGTTCGACTACGCAGATACGCGCTTCACCCTGCCGCTTGCAGGGACCTTTAATGCAATGAACGCGCTTGGCGCGATAAAGCTCGCCCACGCATTCGGCGTACCGCTTACAACCGCCGCCGAAGCACTCGCGCGCCTTTCTCCCGTACGTGGCCGCGTCGAACACATCGATGCAGGTCAGGACTTCCTCGCGATCGTCGATTACGCGCACACGCCGGACTCGCTCCAGGCACTTTATGATGCGTTCAAGGATCGCCGGAAGATCTGCGTCCTTGGCAATACCGGTGGCGGGCGTGATACCTGGAAACGTCCGGAGATGGGGCGTATCGCTGACGAAGCATGTGAGACGGTCATCCTCACGAACGAAGATCCGTACGACGAAGACCCGCGTATGATCATCGACGCGATGGCGAAAGGTATGCATCGTACGCCAGAGATCATGATGGACCGACGCGAAGCGATACGAGCCGCGCTACGCGCAGCTCGTCCAGGCGATGCTGTCCTCATTTCAGGCAAAGGAACCGACCCCTACATCATGGGGCCAAAAGGTTCGAAGACTCCTTGGAGCGATGCTGAGGTCGCCCGGGAAGAACTCGGACTCCTTCTAGCAGAAAAGTGATACTATTGCAGACATGCAGCATGATGCATGGTTTTTCATAGGCGTCTTCGCCTTCATCTTCCTCATCTGGATCATTACCGGTGGTCCGGTTCACCCGCTCGCCTTCACCGGACCGAAGCTTGCCGCCCCTCAGGAACTTGGAGGCGGAACCTACCTCTCCCTTCCGCGCGCACCTTTCGGTGTCGGCGGTGCGAACGTCTCGCTTCCGGGCTCTTCAAGCGGCGGAGGTGCCGTAAGCGGTTCGCAAGCAAGCGTCCCCTCCCTTTATGGCGGAACCGCATTCGGCGAGGTATCGCCGTATCGCGGTGTCATCTCGATGAACCATTATATTTCGAATGCCGGCACCTCGAACGTACAGAATGAATACATCGAACTGAGCGTCTCCTCAGGCGCATCCGTGCCTGTCGACCTCACCGGGTGGATGCTCGTGAGCGGTTTGAGCGGCAGCTCTGCCGCTATACCTCGCGGTACTGAGGTGCCCATTTCTGGAACCGTAAATGCGATCCAAGACATCGTGCTCAAGCCGGGAGATCGTGCATGGGTGATTTCCGGACGCTCCCCTATCGGAGCCTCATTCCGCGAAAATAAGTGCATCGGGTATTTCAGCAATTTTCAATCGTTCACCCCCTCGCTTCCGCAAAATTGCCCGGTCCCGATCGATGAACTTTCATCCTCTGTCGGTCCTACGTATATCCGCGACTCGGCTTGTGTCGATTACGTCCAACCGCTCTCACGCTGCAAGGCGGTGCTTACTCCTCCGACGAACATCTCGGGCGCTTGCCAGAGCTTCGTGGTGAAATACCTCAATTACAACGGCTGCCTCGACGCTCATAAGGGCGATGCTGACTTTGCCGGTACGGCTTGGCATATCTATCTCGGAAGGACGACTCCTTTGTGGCAACAGCGACATGAGATCGTGAAGCTTCTTGATCCGAGTGGGAAGACCGTCGACGCCTTCAGCTACTAGAAAAAAGACCGCGAACGCGGTAGTTTGTAAAGGACGCGCCTATAGCTCAGTCGGTAGAGCAGCTCCCTTTTAAGGAGACGGTCGCAGGTTCGAGCCCTGCTAGGCGCACCGATATGACTCGTGACGAGTTCAGCACGCTCACCGAAGAATGCTACGACCGGCTACCTGAATGGGTACGCACGAAGATCCAGAATGTCGCGATCCTCATAGAGGACGAGCCTTCCGAGGATATCCGCCGGGAGGAAAACCTCGGCCCGGATGAGACCCTGCTCGGTCTCTATCAGGGTACGCCGCTTACCGCACGAGGCTACGACGACAGCATGATACTTCCCGACACCATCACGCTCTACCGATTCCCTATCGAGGCCGCTGCCCAGGAAGATGGGAAAGACGCACGCGATGTCATCGCTGAGACCATCTGGCACGAATTCGCGCACCATTTCGGCATGGACGAGGACATGGTCCGCGCACGCGAAGCTGAGCGTGATGCGCACTAATCTCCCGATTGCAGTTCCTTATTGTGTTTTGCCTTTATCTTCTCGATCTTCTTTCCAAGCGCTTCCATCACGTCAATATCCATCGTTTCTGCAAGCAGAAACGTCGTGATAACGACATCAGCAAACTCGTCAGCAAGGTCTTCTTCGGTGTGCCCGTTTGTTTTCCCGGATCGTTGATCGCCGAGCGTCATCAATACTTCATCCGCCAATTCTCCGAATTCCTCTGCGATTTTTGCCAAGCGCGTTAGTATGACCTCCCTCTCCGTGAAGTCCTTATGTTTTGCCGTACGCAGAAAGACTTCTTGTTCTTTGATGAAATGCTCAAAATCTTTGAATTGCATGCCGTGATTATACAGCGAGTGCGAAGCGCTCGAGAGCGAGCGAGAGATCGAGGCCGCCACGGCGGGATTCTTGGAGAAGCGCGATGAGGTCGAGGGATAGCTTGCGGGCTTCCTCCGGAGACCAGGCGCGCGCGCCCTTTTCCATGATGTCACGTGCTTTCCAGTGGAGGAGGCCATGGATCATCTCCGGCGCGTCGCCCGCGGCAAGCGCGCGTTCGATCTCAAGCCAGAGTTTCTCGCCTGAGCGAGCAGCAAGCGCGTTCACGAGCGCACTGTTGAAGCCGCGCGTCGCAGGCGCGCGAGAAAGGTTCTTGTCGTAGCTGTACTCGATCTTTGCCTTTGCGGCGAGCTTCTTCGCTTTTGCAGAGGCAAGCTTCGGTGCGAGGATTACGATCGCATTGTCTGAAGCGGCAAGCGCATCGAGATGTGCATCGAGCACGTTCGTCCCTTGCTCTTCTCCTTCCTCTTCATCCTCTGCCGCCTTCATCGCTTGGTATGGATCATCGATGAGCACAAGCATGCGCTTCACGAAAAGCCCCCCTGAGAACGCGATCTCGTCGAGCGTCGCATCCGAGAGCTCTTCGCGCGAAAGGCGCACATACGCGAGGTTCTGTTCTTTCGCGCGTGCTTTCGCGATCCACTCAAACGCTTTCGCGCGAACTTTCTCTGTGTCGGTACCGTGAAAAAGGTAAATCATACGGCTTCCATACTTCCCCAATCCGGCCCCGCTTTCACCGAGACGATGATCGGCACCTCGTGCGCTTCCTGGGGAGAGAGCACCGATTCCATGAGGTCTTGGATCTTCTCTGAAAGTTCTTCGAGCTTCTCCGTGCGCACTTCGTACACGAGTTCGTCGTGCACCTGGAGGATGAGATGCGCATCGTCTTCAGCTTTTTCCTTGCGGAGCATCTCGTCGATGCGCACCATCGCGAGCTTGATGATGTCTGCCTGTGTACCCTGAATGGGCGCGTTGATCGCCATGCGCTCTGCTTGCGCGCGTACGTACGGAAGCGAGGACTTCATCTCCGGAAACTGCCGACGGCGACCGAACAGGGTCTCGGTGTACCCGTGCGAACGTGCGAAACCCTTCGTCTCTTCGAGGTATTCAGAAAGCTTCTTGAACTGCCCGAAGTATTCATCATAAAACGCGTGCGTCTCGGCGGTCGTCGTTCCGAGCTGTTGTCGGAGCGCATTGATACCCATGCCGTAGAGGATACCGAAGTTGATGACCTTCGCGCGACGACGCATCTCGGCATCCACGTCTTCAGGTGCCACATGAAAAACTTGAGCCGCGACCTCGCGATGCACGTCGCGGCCGCTCCCAAAGATCGCGCAGAGCTTAGGGTCGCCGGAAAGTATCGCGGCGATACGGAGCTCGATCTGCGAGTAGTCGAGCGCGAGGAGCGTGTAGCCATCCCCCGCAACGAACGCGTGACGGATCGCGCGGCCGCGCTCCGAGCTGATCGGGATGTTCTGCAGGTTAGGATTCTGGCTTGCCATACGGCCGGTCGTGGTTCCTGTCTGCAGGAAATCAGCGTGCAATCTGTTTTCTTTGTCGAGCATCGGCGGGAGATTCTCGATATAGGTCGAGAGAAGCTTCTTCAGCTCACGGTACGTGAGGATGTCGTCGACGATCGGGTGCTCGCCGCGGATCTTCTCGAGTTCGCTCTCCCGCGTCGAGCGTGCGCCGCCAGCCGTACGCTTCTGCCGCTCAGGAATGAGCTTGAGTTCGTCAAAGAGCACCTCCGCGAGCTGCTTGGGCGAACTTACGTTGAACTCGCGTCCCGCGCTCTGGTAGATCGCCTTCTCGATCTTCTCGAGCTGTGCGCGGTAATCCTTCGCGAGCTTGCTGAGCGTCTTGGTATCGATGCGTACGCCGCGAGCTTCCATCTTCCTGATGACCGGGATGAGTGGTTTTTCGATGTCCTCATACACCTCGTGCACCCGACCGAGCTCCTTCACTTGTTTGGTGAGTTCGGCATGCGCATCATCAAACGTGCGCGCTTTCGAGAAGGCCAAGATGTCATCGAGCGATGGGTTCGTGAACTCAGAAGAGACGAGCCAGAGCATCGACTGTGCTTCCGCGAAGCGCGTATCGTCGATCTCCTCTTCTTCAGGGAGTTCGACCTCCAGTTCCTGGGGCGCACCGAGAAGCGTCTTTACCCGCTCTTTGAGCGTACGGAAACCGAGCTCGTCGCAGAGCGCGAGAAGCTTCGCCGTCTCGACGCTCTCATGCCACTCTTGGGCCGGTAACGTAAAAGCGATCGGCGCATCCAGGCGAATGGTCGCGAGCGCTTTTGAGAAGCGCGCCACCTCTTCGTGCTCTCGGAGCAGTCCGACGATGCGCGGCTTGATACCTTTTTTCGTAAGCGCGTCATCTCCCTTCTTTTCAAGAAGATCGTAGATGTCTTCCAGGGTGCCGAAGGTGGTAATGAGTTCGGTCGCGGTCTTCTCCCCGATACCGGGCACGCCCTTGATGTTGTCGGATGGGTCGCCGCGCAAACCCTTCCAGTCGGGAATGAGCGATGGGAGGAAGCCGAAGCGTGCGACGACCGCATTCTCGTCATAGAGGATCGTATCCTGGATACCCTTCTTGAGCGTGTAGACACGGACACGCTCATCGTCGACGAGCTGGAGGGTATCCATATCGCCGGATGCGATGATGACATCGACGTCATCTTCGCGGAGTTCGTGTGCGATCGTACCGAGAAGATCATCGGCCTCATACCCCTCGCGCTCGTAGAGCGGGATCGAAAACGCCTTGAAGACTTTCCGCGACTCTTGGAGCTGCACGGCGAGCGCATCGTCTATCTTCTCGCGCGAGCCTTTGTACTCCTCGAAAGCTTCATGACGGATGGTCGGCTTCGGAAGGTCATAACACGCCGCAATGTAGTCGGGCTTCAGGTCCTGGATGATCTTCAAGAGCATCGCGACGAGGCCGTACAAGGCGCCGGTCGGTGCACCGGACGGGCTCGTGAACTCAGGTAGCGCGTGATATGCGCGATGGATGATCGCGTGCGAATCGAGGAGCACGATGCGCTTCTTGAGAGACTTCTTAGCCATATATCATGTGTCGCGAACCGTCATCTCTGACCGAGAGTGCAATCCTCACCGCGGGAGGCGGGAGCGTATCGGCAACCTTCTCCGGCCACTCAAGCAAGATAAGTGTCTGCAGATCACGCATGATCTCATCGAACCCCAGTGGTGCAAGCTCTTTCCCAGACTCAAGCCGGTAGGCGTCGATGTGGACCAGCCGTTTGAATGCCTGCCCTTCGGGGAGGCGGTAGATCTTTTCGAGCACGAAGGTCGGGCTCGTGACGGTGTCTTGCACGCCAAGCGCACTCGCAACCGCCTTCGTAAATGCGGTCTTCCCCGCTCCGAGTTCGCCTGAGAGCGTGACGAGGGTCGCCTTTCCCGTATCCGGTACGAGAGTACTCGTGAACCTGGTCGCTTCAGCTTCCAGGTCGGTAAGAGTGGTCAGGACTTTATCCATTCCCTCTATTTTACCCCTGAACATTGAAAAACACCCAGCGCAAGAAGCTCTGGGTGTTGGTGCTGATGTTGGTGCTGGTGCCACTAGCGACGACAAGTATGGCAATGGTTTGGCTCACGACCGGGTGACGTATAGGTCCAGACGAACCCTATCGAACGGTTCGGATAGAAGTAATACGGCACCACTTGAGGCGGAGGGTAGAGCAGATGACAGTCATATCCGTCTGCTGCACACACCTTGGGACCTCCTGCGGTCTCGACGACCCGTGTCGCCGGATAGTAGATCGGAGCATGTCCACAGCCAGCCAAAAACGCAAGGAACAGGAGCGCGATGAGGGGTCTCATGTCTACCTCCCTAAGAAAAGTTGGACTACGTAAAGGATAGCACAATTAATAGCAATTTGTCAATACCCCTGCTTTTTGAGGCGAGGGTGGGCTATGATACCTAGACATGGATCTTCCATTTGACACGAAAGGGACCGACGTACACCTCGAAGAGATCCGCGAGCGCGAGGAAGAAGACCTCGCTCGCATCTTGTCCGACAAATACGGCTTCCCGTACGCCGACCTCTCGTTGACCCAGGTCGATGCCGATGCGCTTCGCCTCATCCCGGAAGACAAAGCCACCGAGGCTGAGGCGGCAGCTTTCGCAAAGGTCGGCAAAACGCTCTCGCTCGCGGTACGCAACCCGAACAATCCCGCGCTTTCATCCCTCGTCGAGGATCTCACCGGACGAGGCTTTGAGGTGCAGCAACACTTCGTCTCCCAAAAAAGCCTCGAGCATGCCCTTGAACGCTACCGGGAGATCTCCCATACGACCGAATCAAAAGCGGGTAACGTTTCCGTGCTCGACGAGACGCTCGCCGACCTCGAGAAGGCCGGCATGACCCGAAGCGTTCTCTCGAAGCGCCTTGATGATGCGGCCATGGATCACTCGCTTACGCGCGTGTCGCACATCTTCGAGATACTCCTTGCCGGAGCTTTTGCCCTACGTGCATCCGACATCCACCTCGAGCCGCAAGAAGACAAAGCGGTACTGCGCCTGCGTATCGATGGTCTTCTGACCGAAATCTACTCTTTCGACCCCGCTACCTACCATCAGCTGAACGGCCGTATCAAGCTTCTCTCGGGCGCGAAGCTCAATATCACGAACCGCGCGCAGGATGGACGTTTCAGTATCACCCGCTCGACCAGCGAGATCGAGATGCGCGTTTCCTTCATCCCTGGGAATTACGGCGAATCCATCGTGATGCGTATCCTCGACCCGGCAGCGACCAAGGTTTCGTACCGCGAGCTCGGCATCCATCCGAAACTCCTTGCGCGCCTGGAGACCGAGATCCAACGCCCCAACGGCATGCTCCTCACCACCGGTCCGACCGGTTCCGGTAAGACCACCACGCTCTACTCGTTCCTCCGCGAGATCCAGAAACCAGAAATCAAGATCATCACGATCGAGGACCCGATCGAATACCACCTCGCAGGCATCGTGCAGACGCAGGTCGAGGGCGAGAAATACACGTTCGCCGAAGGGCTCCGCTCTATCGTGCGCCAGGACCCGGACATCATCATGGTCGGCGAGATCCGCGACGGCGAGACAGCCGAGATCGCCATCCAGGCAGCACTCACCGGACACTTCGTCTTCTCTACCCTGCACACCAATGATGCTGCGGGTACCTTCCCGCGCCTCGCGGATCTCGGCGCTGACCCGAAGTCTTTCGGCTCCGCGATTACCGTCTCGATGGCGCAGCGCCTCCTCCGCCGCCTTCACCCGGAGCAGAAGAGAGAACGTCCGCTCACGCCAGAAGAGCGAGCTATGATCGATCGCGTATTCGACACGCTTGCCGACAAATCGCTCATTCCGGAGAAGATCGAGACCGTCTGGGAGCCCGCCCCCGCGACGCCGGATGATACCGGCTACAGAGGTCGCATCGGCCTCTATGAAGCGATCTTCATGGATGACGCGCTCGCCGAATTCCTGCGCGATAACCCGCCTGATCATGAGATTGCCAAAGAAGCTGCGCGCCAAGGCTACCTCACGATGGCCCAGGACGGCATCTTGAAAGCTCTCCAAGGCGTCACGTCGCTTGATGAGGTCCTGAAGACGGTCAACCTTCCGCGAGGATAGAAAAACACCCGCGCAAAGCGCGGGTGTTTTTCTGAACGGAATCCCGTCCATAATCCTCAAGGCAAAACCCACAAAATCGTGGGGTGAACGAGACACCTGAGGAGATTTCCAGCAGAACCGCTAAAAGCGGTAACCAGAAAGTCCTTGGGGAAACGCCCGAAGCCGTCAAGCCTTGCCTAGAGGAGTATGAACAGGATCAAGAAAACTATGCTAGAATGCTAGCACTGGAGTATTTTTATGTCAAGTCCCTCACACGACCAGCTCCCTTCCCCGCTCTCGCTCGATGCGGCGCTCCGCCCGACTCATTGGGACGAATATATAGGCCAGAAACAGATCAAAGCGAACGTGCGCGTGGCTATCGACGCCGCGAAAAAGCGCGGCGACATGCCGGAACACATCCTTTTCTACGGTCCGCCCGGCGTGGGCAAGACGACCCTAGCGCACTTGGTTGCGGTCACGCTCGAATCGCCCCTTAAGAGCACCTCAGGTGTCGCGATCGAACGTGCCGGTGATCTTGCTGCGATCCTTACGAACCTCGAACCGCACACGGTCCTCTTCATCGACGAGATCCATCGCCTTTCGCACAAGATCGAGGAGCTTCTCTACCCCGCGCTTGAGTCAGGACATCTCGATATCGTGCTGGGGAAAGGTCCTTCGGCCCGCACGGTCGAGCTCGCGCTCCCGCCTTTCACGCTTGTCGGCGCGACGACGCGCATCGCCGAACTCTCAGCGCCGCTTCGCTCACGTTTCGGCGGCGGTACCTACCAGCTCGATTTTTACAACGATGAGGATGTGCGCGACATCCTGCGACATTCGTCTCGGCGACTCGAACTCGACGCGCCCATCGATGTCATCGAGAGCATCGCAGCACGCAGCCGTGCGACTCCGCGTATCGCGAACGCGCTCCTGAAGCGTGTACGTGATTTTGCAGAAGTGAAAGAACGCCCGCTCTCTGCAGAACTCTGCGATGAAGCATACGACCTCTTCGGTATCGATACGCTCGGCCTCACCAAGGACGACCGGCGGTACCTCACCACGCTTAAGGAAGGCTTTAAGGGCGGCCCTGCGGGCGTCCGTGCGCTGGCTTCGAGCCTTCATGAAGATCCTGACACTATCGAGAGCGTCTACGAGCCCTACCTCCTCCGACTCGGCCTCATCGAACGCTCTCTCCGTGGCCGCATCCTTACCGAAAAAGGCCGTGCGTACTTGGACAATTGAATATCGTATTCCCTTTTTGATATAGTTCCCCTATGTCAGGACACAGTAAATGGGCAACGACGAAACGCCGCAAGGAAGCGGTCGATGCGGTGCGTGGCAAGGTGTTCGCGCGCTACGCTCGCCTCATCATGCTCGAATCGAAGAAAGCAAGCGGGGATACCTCGGCACCGAACTTGGCAGCCGTCATCGCCCGTGCGAAAGCGGATAACGTACCGAAGGACAACATTGATCGCGCCGTCGCGAAGGGTGCCTCGAAAGAAGGCGCTTCGCTTGAAGAGATTACGTATGAAGCGTACGGCCCCGCGGGCGTCGCGATCATCGCGACCGCGCTTACCGACAACAAGAACCGTACGACGCCTGAAATAAAGCATCTTCTCTCGAAACTAGGTTTCGAAGTGTCTGCTCCGGGAGCAGCCAGTTGGGCCTTCGCCAAGACTGGCATGCGCTACATCCCGAATGAACCTCTGGTCGATATCTCCGGTGACGATGAAGAGAAGCTCGTCGCGATCCTCGAAGCGCTCGATGATCATGAAGATGTGCAGGCTATCTTCACGAACGCACGCGGATACGAGAACACGGACGAGGATGAGTCATAGGGAGATGGAGAAGCTGGAAATGGCGACGAGACTCGGCCAAGCGGCCCGGAACACTGCCAGTTCCAGCTTCTCCCTCAAACCATCATGCGTGTCTTAGGCATCGACCCCGGATATGATCGGCTCGGTATCGCCGTGGTCGAAGGCGACCCTTCGCGCCCGGTTCTCGTTTGGAGCGATTGCATCCTCCCCCATCCCGGTTCTCCGGAGAAACGGCTCGCTGAGGTAGCGCAAGCCGTTTCTTCCGCCATCAGCACCTATCACCCCGATGCTCTTGGCATTGAGACGCTCTTTTTCAGTAAGAATGCCAAAACGGCTCTTGGGGTCGCTGAGGCACGCGGGGCGATCCTGGCATCCGCAGGATTAGCGTCTCTTCCTGTCATCGAGTGCTCCCCACAGCAGGTAAAACTCTCCGTGACCGGTTATGGGAACGCTGATAAGGCGGCGGTAGCAAACATGATCCCGCGTCTTCTCACTCTCCCTGAGAAGAAACGTCTGGATGACGAACTCGACGCGATCGCGGTCGGGATTGCCACCCTTGCCACCGGTTTACCGAAATAATCCACACCTCAGATGAAACCTGCTTGCATTGAGCGTAGATTTTGCTCAAATATATCGGTCCCCGGCGAGGGGCCTGTAACAAGCAATTCGTATCTATACTTATGACGGACGATTTCAATCCGGAACTTGAAGAGGAGATGGGCGATGGCGTAGAAGAACCTACCGATGACGACCTCATGATGGGCGACGACGGCGATGGTGACGACTACGCTCATGATGGCGACGACGGCGAGGAGGATCCTTTTTCTATGGGGTTCCATGAAGATGAGCCTGAGTCGGACTTCTAATCCATATACGGACCGACTAGCACGCGCGGCTGCATATGCAGCCGCGCGTGCTAGCATATCCCCATGAGAGCGCATCCACGCCACTCCTGGCGGCACACGATCGTCGCTTCCGCGCTTGTCCTCGTCGGAATCGGTTTCATCGCCTCCGGAAGCATCCTGATCGCGGTCATGGCCGCTCCGGTCCCCGATATCGCTTCGTTTGCGAACCGTCAGGTGGACCAATCGACGAAGATCTATGATCGGACCGGCCAGGTTCTTCTCTATGATTACAATCGCGACGCGCGACGCGAGGTAATCCCGCTTTCTGAGATATCCCCTAATGCGATCCAGGCGACGATTGCTACCGAGGACTCGAGTTTCTACGAGCATGGAGGGATCCGCTTCACGTCTATCCTCCGCGCGATGATCGTCGACGCGCTCGGTGGCGCGCTTGCCCAAGGCGGATCTACCATCACGCAACAGGTGGTAAAAAATACGCTCCTTACGAACGAGAAAAGTATTGTACGGAAAATCCACGAATGGGTGCTCGCGATAAAGCTTGAGCAGGTATACACGAAGGACCAGATAATCGAGACGTACCTGAATAACGTCCCCTATGGGGGCACCCTCTACGGCATCGAAGCAGCATCGGAAGCGTTTTTCGGCATACCGGCGAAAGACCTCTCTGTGAGCGAATCTGCATATCTCGCAGCAATGATCCAAGCGCCTACTTATTATTCCCCCAACGGAACGCATCGCGCCGATCTCGATGCGCGTAAAGATTTCGTGCTTGACCGGATGCGCACGCTCGGTTTCTTGAAAGATGATGAGTACGCTCGTGCGAAACAGGAGACGGTCTCTTTTGCCCCCGCAGGCCACAATTCGATCATCGCGCCCCATTTCGTCTTCTATATCCTCAATCAGATAGAATCGACCTATGGCGCACGAGCGCTCACCTCAGGACTCAAGGTTACGACCACGCTCGATGCTGATCTCCAGGTGAAGGCTGAGTCGATCGTAAACCAGTACGCGCTCGAGAACGTGAAGAATTTCAACGCTTCGAACGCTGCGTTGGTCGCTATCGATCCGGGAACCGGACAGATCCTCTCGATGGTCGGTTCACGTGATTTCTTCGACTCTTCTATCGATGGGCAATATAACGCGGCTCTCGCTCTGCGCCAGCCAGGATCTACTATGAAACCGTTCGCGTACGCGCTCGCGCTCCTGAAGGGCTATACGCGGGATACGATAGTCTTCGACGTCCCGACACAATTCTCCACCTCTTGTCGGCCTTCCGAGACGACGAACTCCACCTCTCCATGCTACGCGCCGGATAATTATGATGGGAAATTCCGTGGCCCTATGACTTTCGAAACCGCGCTTGCTCAATCCATCAACATTCCGGCTATCAAGGTTGTCTATCTAGCCGGTGTCGCAAACGTCATCAATCTTGCAAAATCATTCGGACTTACCTCGCTTGGCAGCGCGGCGCAATACGGCCTTACCCTTGTGCTTGGTGGTGGAGAAGTCCGCCTTCTTGACCTTACTGGTGCTTACGCGACATTCGCTAATGACGGGATACGGAACTCTGTGACCGGCATCCTTTCTGTCGAAGATACCCGAGGGAGTGTCTTGGAACAGTATGTACCTCAACGGATGCAGGTAGTACCTTCGAGCGTTGCTCGAGACATTTCTGGGATGCTCTCTGATGCTCAAGCACGTCTCCCTGAATACCCGCTTGATTCGCCGCTTTCTTTCCAAGGATACGATGTTGCCGTAAAAACTGGTACCACAAACGATACTCGGGATGCGTGGGTGATCGGATACACTCCTTCTGTTGCGGTAGGAGTGTGGGTTGGAAACAACAATAACACGCCTATGGTGAAATCAGTTGCAGGATTTATTGCGGCGCCGATGTGGCATGAAGCCATGGCGTACGCTCTTTCAAAGTACCCGAAGACATATTTTGGTGAGTCGGACGGTATCCCTTCTTCCGTACCGCCTATGCTTCGCGGTAATTGGTATATTCCTGATGCTCAAGGAAACATCGTTCCTCACTCTCTTCTATACTGGACGGATAAAAATAATCCTCGTGGCGCTCCTCTTTCGAATCCTGCACAAGATCCTCAATTCTACTATTGGGAATACGGTATTTCCGCTTGGTATGCATCACATCCGAACCTGTTCACTTCAGGTATCCAGCTTCCTGTGCCGCTCTCTGCAGAAACACCGCTTGTACAGCCGTAACCAGACTATTGGTTCATCGGGGAAACGAGATAGAGGAATGAGGTATCTCCCACGCCACGGACGATAAGCGGCCGTCCTATGCCTGCTGCGGTAAGCGAGAGGCTTTCTGCATTCGTAAGAGAAAGAGCGGCCGAAAGATACCGGTGATTGAATGATAGTTCGAGCATATTGCCTGAAATACGCGCTGGGAGCGTCTCATTGCTTTCTCCCACATCCGTATTACGCGCGAAAAAGGAGATATGATTCTGTTTTGAATCAAAGCTCACACGGATCTTCTGGAAAGTATCTGAGAATATCATCGTCCGTTTGAGCGCTGCTTCGAAATCCTTTTTAAGAACGATGGCTTCTACTATCGATTCTTTCGGTATTATCTGGCGATAGTCCGGATAAACGGCATTCGTGAGCCGTGAGACGAGCATCAATGAATCGCTCATGAAAGCACATTGATGTTCATCGAAGGAGAGGGTGATGTCTGCGGTCGGGAGCGCTTGCGCTATATCGAGCGCATTTTTTGCTGGAATAAGGAATTTACCTTGCACGCCTTTATTCGAAAGCGGGATTTTCTTTTCAGCGAGTCGGAATGAGTCGGTAGCGACAGCGGTAAGTACCCCGCCTTCTATGGTAATGAAGATGCTTGCGAGTTCTGGACGGATGGTCGAAACGGACGCACATGAAGCGATGGTAGAGAAGAGGTTTGTCAGGAGTGTTCCAGGGATAGGGATGGTGTTTTGAGGATTTTCAGGGAATGGTATTGAGGGGAAATCCTCATATGGGACCGTCTTTACGGAACTCTTGCTCGTACCGCTTGTGATATAGAGAAGGTCACCAGCGTGTTCGAGAGAAATGCTCCCTTCTTGGGTAAGCGAGCTTGCTATCTGCTGTAAGACGGTCGCTGGGATCGCCACTACCCCATGAGTAATAACCTTTCCTTGGATGGTGAGGTCGATACCGGTTTCGAGATTAGTCGCACGCAGTTTTATACCATCATCATTCGCGACGATAAGGATCGCTGAGAGCGCAGGAAGCGTTGCGCTTCTCCGTTCCGCGAAGCGTGCAACGATATGCACTGCTTCATAGAATTCTTTTTTCTCAATTGAAATATTCATACCCATCCTTATTAGCCATGTTGATAATGGGGATACCCTATATATCCAGTATATAGGCCATCAAAATACGCTACACGCTTCAATGAACCTGTGGATATGATACGGGAAAACATCATACAAGCAGTGAGCGGATATCTTGGATCTCTTTTGATAACTCACTATCCACAACAACTTCACGCTTTATCTTCTCGCATGAGTGGATAACCGTCGTATGATCACGACCGCCAAGCTTCGTACCGATAGTCGGATAAGAGATATTGAAATCCTCACGAAGGAGATACATGATGATCTGCCTCGGTCGCACGACTTCCCTACGGCGCGTCTTCTCATAAATGCTTTCCTCATCGATCCCATAGAATTCAGCGACTTTCCCGACCACATTCTTAACGGAAATGGTCTTTTGCGGACGGGTGAATGAACGGAGTGATTGGCGTACTTCAGCGATATCCGGCGCCATACCGCGTACCTGTGCATGACAGACGAGGCTATTCACCATACCTTCAAGTTCCCGGATCGATCCAGGGAGGGTTGTCGCCACATATTCGATAACTTCATCAGAAAGGATGACGCCATGAAGCGCTGCTTTTCTTCGTACGATAGCCATACGGGATTCAGGGTCAGGTTCGCCGATGTCGATCGCCATACCGCTTGCAAGCCTGCTCTTTAAACGATCGGCGATATCCGGAATGGATGAAGGCGGGCGGTCAGAAGAGAACAATATCTGCTTGTTCGTATCATGCAGGGCATTAAAGAGATGGAAAAGCTCCTCTTGCGTCTTTTCTTTCTTGGAGAGGAACTGGATGTCATCCATGATAAGGAGATCATACTGCCGGTATTTATCCTTGAAGCGATTCGCGGTGCCAGCTTGAACGGAATCAGTGTAGTCGATAACGAATTTCTCAGAAGTGAGATAAAACGCCTTACGCCCAGGGAACTGTTTCTTGAACTGGTTACCGATCGCTTGGATGAGGTGGGTCTTCCCTCTCCCGGTATCTCCGTAGATAAAAAGCGGATTATAGGTGATGCCTGGTCTGGAAAGGACCGCTTGAGCAGCGCTGTAAGCGAGCGTATTGAAAGATCCGATCACGAACGTGTCGAACGTATAGCGCGGATTCAAATTATCGCTCTTATTTATATAGAATTCTTCGATCGGAAGCTCGATAGCGCCTCGCGTATTCTTTATCTCTTTTGGCGGCTTACGATGCTCGTCCTTCGCGATAGTGTATTCGATATTCCTGAATTCGTAGGAAACTTCACGGACGATCTTGAGGAGGAGCGTGTGAAATTTCTTTACGTACCAATCCTTGAAGAATTGGCTTGGTACGCCGATATACACGATGCCATCCTCTATCTTGACGATGAAGCTGTTCTTGAACCACGTATTGAAATTTGCGGGGGATATCGACAGTTCGACCTGAGTCAATACATGTTCCCAGAGTTCCTTAGGATTCTGTGCATCCATACGTACAGAGGAGTATACGATTATTCCAACATATGCGCACCACTGGCGTTTCGGGGGGAACCTGTTAATATCATGTGTACAAGGTAATCCCACCCGATTATGTCTACGAAACGAACGTACCAGCCGAAGAAGCGCAAGCGCGCAACGACCCATGGTTTCCTCGCTCGGACCAGCACGACCTCAGGTCGTAAGATCGTCCAGAAGCGCCGCCGTGTCGGTCGGGCAAAGCTCGCCGCCTAATCCTCCGTGTTCCCGCGCCGAGAACGACTTTCCCGTGCGCAGTTCCCAACCGCCCTTAAAGGCGGCAAAAGGCTCACCTCTGAACATTTTTCGGTCATTTTCCCTGCAGATACGCGGGGATATGCCGTCGTTATACCAAAAAAGGTCCTACGTCTCGCTTCTGCACGGCACAACCTGAAGCGCCGCATCATCGCAGCGCTCCAGGAACTTCCTCTTCCCACCGCCCTTATCATTTTTCCGAAAGCTGGAGCCTATGGTGTACACTACAGAGACATGAAAGCCGAGCTTTCCGGCCTTCTCGCGCAGACGAAACATAACCGACCCTAGCCGTGATAACAGCCTTTTTTCATACGTTTTTCTATAATCCGATCTATAACGCGCTGGTCACGTTTGTCGCCGTCGTGCCCGGTTCCGATGTCGGTATCGCGATCATTCTTCTCACGATAGGGATTCGTATCATCCTCCTCCCTTTCTCCTTATCAGCAGCCAGGACACAACGTGCTATGAAAGATCTCCAGCCGAAGCTTAAGGAACTAAAGGAGAAGCATAAAGGCAACAGAGAGCAAGAAGCGATTGAGACACTCGCTCTCTACAAAGAGGCGAACGTAAGGCCATTTGCGAGCATTTTGATAACCTTCATCCAGATACCTATCCTGCTCGCGCTGTACTGGGTTTTCATACAAGAATCGTTTCCAGCGATCGATATGGCGAAGCTCTATGCGCTTACGCCAATACCCGACACGTTCTCGCTCGCATTTCTCGGTCTTATCCCCGTGGCTGAGAAGAGCTTGCTTCTGGCGCTACTGGCTGGGGCCACGCAATTTATCTTGGCGGACATGATGATAAAGGGCACGATGAAGCCCACAGAAGATGCTAAAGCACACGATTTTCAGAAGATTATGGGTCTTCAGCTCAAATACGTATTCCCGTTCCTGATAGGCGCTATTTCATATAGCACCTCAGCGGCGATCGCGCTCTACTTCATCGCGACAAACCTTGCCGGCTCAGCGCAAGAATGGCACATGCGCCGCATACTCGAGAAAGAAGCGCTTCCTCAGAGCGCGTAGCTCCAAAGAGAGCCATCATTTTTGTTCGTGAAGACGAATACGGTGCGAGAAGGGTTGATTGCCGGGGATTCGATATCGAAACTATCTGCAGTTTCTGTCGAAGGATCAAGGACGAGTTGGGCATAGCGGCCCGCGGTTTCGATGCGCCAGATGCGGTCAGAAAAATGCGCAGCGCCTTGATACCAGTCATCCGGATATTGGAACGCCGCGCTCGGATTTACCGGTACGCCGCAGTATACGGATGAGTCATCTGCAGTCCAGACGCACTTATCTGCGATGGTCGCAATCGGGAGCTGCAGAGCAATGTTTGTAGACGTGTCGACGAGCTCCATCTGGAGTGCGTTGTTCTGGGTGTAACTCACGAGTACGTATTTCCCTGAATGACTTGCAAGCGCCACAAGGCCGAAATGCGGTCCGGCAACCCGAGAGAAAACACCCTGACCGTCAACGATAAAAGCGCTCCCGAGTATAGATCCTGAAGGACGGGAAAAGGCTAGGTACTTCCCCCTCCCCGCGTACGAGACGCGAACGGAACTGAGAGGTGTTGAAAATAGCGACGTCGAATGAGAGCCGTCTATGCGCACACGGGAGACGGTAGACCCGTTTACGCCAGATGAAAGCTCCAAGACCTCGTTCGTAGAGACGGCGATATCGGTGAGGTTCTGCGGAAGGAAGAAACCCGTGGAGCTCGTCGCAGAAAGAGCATAAGTGTTTACGGTAGAGAGGTCGTCTCCCGATAGATACCGCACGAAAGCGACGGAACCATCCGGGAGCCAAGTGGCATTTTGGATGCTCGGGATGGTTTTGCTACTCACGCGCGTAAGCGTCTTACCCCTGAAGAGGTATGAAAAGACATTACCGCTCGCACGTTCGATGAACTCGATAGAAGTTTCAGGAGACGATGTCGCCCCTCCGGATGTCGTGTCGACCGCAATCACCCCAGGCACCACCGGCCCGGCACTGATTTTCGTGAGACGCGTCCCTACTGCAACAGGAGCTTCAAGAGACCCTTGGTCTGGCGTGGTGGCAAAACCCCCAGTCCCGCCTTGTCCGGCGACAGGAAGGTTCACGCTTCCTGAGGGTGCAACCGACACCGCAGGACCTGACTTCGTGAGGAAGAAATAGATGATACCGCCGAGTATGAGAGCGGCGATCGCGATTCCAGAGATGATGAGAGAGCGTCGCATAGGCTATTGGACAACTTTGAATCCAGGATTACTGCTACAACCACCCGCCCCAGTGTTACTGGTGGTACAAGAAAGCGAGATGTTCCAGCAAGATGCGGAGGCTCCTGTCGTCAGTATTTGCAATACTTTCGAGCCGCATGGGGTCTTTACGCTACTCATGCACGTAACTCCCTTATCAGACGTGCAGGCAGAGGCAAAATTGACCGTGTCACGTCCGTTATTTGGGTTAGTTTCAGTCGATGCGATGGGTTGGTAGTAAGAGTAACCAACAATGGCGTTAACCCATCCAGAAACGCCAGATGAAGAGCTTATATCGGCAAAAGCATACGGTCCGGTAGCAGGACCACGTTCTGTGCTGCATGTCGCTTTGTGCTCGGTCGTAAAGAAAGGCACGTTACCGGAGCCGGTCGTACATTTTGCCGCGAAGTCCTCAGCAGCTTTTTGAGTCGGGCAAACCGCCGTTTTAAGCAAGGTGCCAGTAACCGTGCAACCCGCAGCTTTGGCAGCGGTGGTTGCAGGATCAGTATTGGACCCGGAACCTGAAGGAGATGTCCCAGAAGAAGGAGGCGGAGGGGCATTCAGATCGATAGGCGGAAGATCGAGGGAGAGGTTCAGGATGCTCGGATTGATGAGCGAGAAGACCAAGACCGGGGAAAGGACAAGGATAAGTCCGAATATCGCCTGCGTGATGCGCTCGCGCCCCTCGGATACTTTCGAGGCACTGCCTTGTGACGAGGAGATCTGGAGACCTCCCCAGATGATCTCGATGATGGCAAGCATAGCGGCAAGCCCGATGAGGTACTTATACAGATTGTTAAAGAAGGAAGTCAGTGTCGCTGAGTTTACGACGCTTGTCGCATCTCCGCTGGTTAATCCTGGGATCGGAGCAAGCGCTGTGAATCCGTTTGCGAAAGCAGTCGGAGCAAAAGCGACGAAGGAGAGCAAGGCGATAAAGAAGATCTTTTTCATGTTCATAAGCCGAAGAAGTTAGTGCTCGGCTTGCTGCCGAAGGACAAAGAGAGCACAGATGTAGCCCCCTCAGAACCGCTCGCTGAAGCAGTGAGGGATAAAGAAGCAGTCCCTTCCCCGTCCCCTGAAGGCCGCAGGGTGATGAGACTTCCTGTCTGTGCCGGTGATCCGTTCAAGAACCAGCGAAGAATAGGGGCCGAGGTTCCTTTAGGAAAAGAGAAAGGTGCTGCATAGAGCGTTGATTCTGAACCGCGTATCGCGTATGACCCTGAGAGAGCGCGATCGAAACGTACGCCAAGCAGAGGGTCGCTTTCATAGATACGCACCTTCGGAGATGCGGCGTATAGAGACATCGACGCGCCGCCGACCAAGGTCCCGTCGGCGGTTTTTACCGAAACAGAAACGGTGCGCTCGCGGTATTGCAGCGGCGTGGCAACGACGATGGTCGTTTTCCCGAGTCCAGACGCGCTTGCCAATCGGGCTCCATCCACGCTCCACGCATACGAGAGGCCAGAGGGATCGATCGCGCGACCGCGCGAGTCTTTGAAAGCAGCGATGGCGACGACACGGATGCTGCCTCCCATGGGAGGCAGTGCCTTGCCAGCATACAAGGGCGGAGTGGTGGCGATGGGCTCCGCGATGAGAGAGACATCCTCAGGTTGAAGAGTTAGGGATTTCGAATACACGGATCCGTTATTCAAAACGATCACGGTTACTTCGACAGGAACACCCGGACCCTTGAGGGTGATGGGTACGGGCCGCACATTTCCTTCGTATACCTGGGTTCCGTTTACACGAACCCGCAAGGTTGCGCTTGAGAGGTTCGAGGCAGTGGGAAGCGCAGAAATGACCGCCTGACCGTAAGGAAGCGGGTAATCCGGGGAGACCGTGACAGAGAACAGGTCTCCTCCCGTCGAACCGATTGATGATAGGTCGAACGATTGAGCAAAGGAGTGCGCAGGAAGTGCTAGTACGAGGAAAGCAGCGATTAAGAGAGATGCACGCATACGTACAGTATATAGTGTGCCCAAAGGATTTATGTCTCCTTGTGGGCAGCTCTGGGGAATGTCCACAAGGAGGCGTAAATCACGCTGCTTCTCTCAGAGCCTCGTATTCTTCAGCATTTGCTGCTTGTTGGGCCTGAAAAGCGCGCAATTGCGCGTTTTGTGACTCGCGTAGCGTTCGTTGTTTCGAGGATACACGTTTTTCATAGGCGCGTTTCGTCGCCTTGTCCTTCTTTATCTGCGCGCTATAGAGTTTTGCCATGGTTCCCGTTAACGCAGGAAGCGTGCCAACGAGCGGCACTTCGCTCACAAAGAGGCCCCCCATGAGCCAGAGCACATTCGTGGAATTTTCTTTGATAAGGCGTCGGTTCGTAAAGATGATCAAAAGACAGATGGTCATCCAGCCGATAAGACCTGCCGCCATCGCTAGCACCACTCCGAAGAGCTCGAACGCGCCTGAACCATAAAAACCAGCGAGCCCGCCGACCACGACGGCACCCACTTTGCCGACGATGCCGCCTCCCAAGGCAGCCTCGGTTGCCAAACCGAGCAGCACGGGCCCGAAAAACCAGAATTGTTCGAACATGAAACGAATCGCATCGAACACGAGAGCGAGCGCAAGCATCGGGAGCGCCTTCCCCCAGGTCATCGTCTTGGGAGGAGAATCATGCAGGGTTCGCAGCATGGCGTATCTTCTCCTGCTTTATGGCGAGGAGCTGCGAAGGGTCTGAGGTGATGATCTGATCCTCGGTGTAAGAAGCGACGACTTTGATCGCGACATGTTTAAGACCTGCGAAGAAGAGTCCCTCCCCTACTCCGGCCTCAAGCAGAAGGTACTTCTCCTCGTCGGTGAGATTGAAGGTCTCTTGGAGGACGTCGATCGTCGTCGGGGACTGCTTAAGGAGAAGCTGGAGGGATGAGTTGGTGAGGATCGGGCGGCCATACGGGCTCTTCAAGAAGTCCTCGACGTCCTGAGTGATGGTGCAGACGCCCAGGTAGTACTTACGGCCACGCTTGGCGAGGCTGTAGAGGAATGAGGCAGTGTCGTCGCTCTTCATCATCCACCATGCCTCATCGATGATAAGGAGGCGTTTCTTGAGATCATGACGCACTGCATTCCAGATGTAGTGCGTGATGATGTACATCGCGACCGGCTTCAGCTCGTCTTCCATGTCGCGTACGGAGAAGACGGCGAACTGCTGCTTGAGGTCGATGTTGGTCGGCTGGTTCATGAAGCCTGCCCAGGTGCCGCGCGTATATTTGGAAAGCCGTTCGATGAGCGATTCGCTTCCCTCCATGCCCGAGAGCACTTGCTCGAAGTCGGAAAGCAGAGGCGGTTCGGCACCGGTGAAATCAGCCTCGCCAGTAATGTCTTTCAAGGCATAGGTCTCACTGATGGCACGGTCGATGATCGCGTCCTCTTCCGGAGACAGGCCGCCGAGCATGATACGGAAAAGGCCGACAAGCGAGATGATGTTCGACCGCAGGATGTCTTTCGGATCCTCGTCTTCCTTCACGGGCGGCAGGTCGAAGGGATTGATATGGTCCTGCGACGAAAGCGAAATGCTGAATGAGCGTCCGCCGGTTGCGGCAGCGAGCTTCTCGTACTCGCGTTCCGGGTCGATCACGATGACGTCCGTGCCGAACATCAAGGAGCGCAGGATCTCGAGCTTCGTCGCGTAGCTCTTGCCAGAACCGGATTTCGCGAAGACGACCGAGTTGTAGTTCTCGAGCGAGAAGCGATCGAAGAGGATGAGCGAGGAATTGTGGCGGTTGATGCCGTAGAGGATGCCGCGATCAGAGGTAAGGTCGAAGGAGACAAACGGGAAGATCGAAGAAAGAGGAGAGGAATTAAGCTTGGAGTTCACCAAGAGCTCGTCCGTGCCGAGCGGCAGGCACGAACGGAACCCTTGTTCCTGCTGGAAGAGCGCCGGCTTCGTGTAGACGAGCTTCGCGTCGAGAATGCCGCGGATCTCCCCTTCCGTCTTGTCGATCTCCTCGCGCGTATCGCCGTACAGGGCGAGATAGAGACCTACGTCGAAAAGCTTCTCTTGGGCTTGCTGCAGGTTGTCACGCAGGCTTTCAAGATCTTGATAGGCGGTATCAAGCATCGGATCACGCACCAGGCCGCGCGATTCACGTTCAGAAATCTGACTTTGCACCTCGGCGACTTTCTTCTGGAAGCTCCGGAGCGCGGTTTCCGTCTCGATCGGGTGGATGAAGATGGAAACGTCGAGAACCTTATCGAGATCGATGATCGGCGAGAACCAGCTGTCCGATAGGAAACGCGGATACGAGATGGTATAGAACGTGCGTACGAACTTCTCGCCGAGTTCAAGCTCGCGCGAGCCGATCTTAAGCGCTGTCGGCGCGATCGTATCGACGAGATCGAGCGTACTCTGCTTGTAGATATCGCGCGGCAAGACCGGCACGATCTCCGGCGCCTCTTCTTTCTGTTTACGATTGAGAAAATCAAGTAGTGCCATAGGTTAGGTATCGAGACGGATCGGATTTTCAAGCTCGCCCGGATTGAAGGAACGATACAGAAGCTCGATAACCTCTTCGGTGCCGAGCGGTACCGCGCGCACGCCGGTTCCCGAGAGCGCCGCGCTTACGAGCGACATGCGTTGTTCGAGCTGCGCGCGGTCCTCTTCGAAGCTGGTCGCGCTTGTCGCTGCGCTCGCCTCTTTTTTCTGCAAGAAGCCGACCGCGCTCGCCGCCGTGAGTTTCGGCGCATACGGCACGACGATATAGAACGACTTGGTCATGATGTTGGTCTGATCGGCGAATGAGCGGACGAACTCGATATACTCGCGGAGCTGGATGCGCATGAGCTCGGTCTTCTGTTCAGCCATGCGTTCTCCCATATACGAAAGATAGGGACGCAGGTCCATCCGGCGCGAATTGACGATGATCTGGATCGAGAAGTCGAGCGTATTGAGGAAATTCTGAAAACCGAGGATGATCGCGTTCTGTTCGTCCGCTGACTTCAGGCCGAAGTTGACGGCAGAACAGATAAGGACGCCGCGGTATCCGCCGTCTTTGAGGATGACGATACCGTTCCGGATCTCTTTGACCGGGACGAATTGCTGCGTTTTCCCTGCTTGTGCGGTATCCATAGGTGTTAGGTCGATCGCGAAACGGGCTCCGAAGGCTTCACGTCAAGCGACCAGGCGAGCTCGGAAAGTTTTCCGCGCGTGAGCCGTGGCGTGCCGCGTGAGACAGGGGCTACGGGCGCTTCAGCCTTAGCGACAGTCCCCTCCGTAGGCTGTTCCCCATATTTCCAAAGCAGAAGCTTACGTTTCGTATAGTAATTGAACCCTGCTTCGAGGATCTCGATGAACGGCTTGCCGTTTACTTTATAGAACGCGAGCGCTGCGCCGAACGCCGCTATCGGTGCAGAAAACAGGAGCGCGAAGAAAAACGGCAGATACGAGAAGAAGATGACACAGAGGCCAGCGGTCCCTGCTATATAGATGAACTGCCTTAAGGTAAATGGCCCGATGATCTTATCTTCGACCTCGATGAATTGGGGTACCTGATATTCCATCTACTGTAGTATACCAGTGAAAGGCTGCTCTTGGGGCGCTACTGTGCAAGCATCGCACGCGATCACGGCACCTTTCGGAGCCGAACCGCGCGCATACGTGACTGGCGGTACATTTTTTACACGCCATGCTTCACGAGCTGCATCCGTGATACGCCACGATTCGATCACTTCCCCGCTCGAAGCGAAGAGCGTGTGATCACCGCGCAAAGCATCGAGGAAAACGCGTTCATACGCGTCAGGAAGCATCTCGAAATGCTCTGCGTATGAGAATGAAAGCGGGACACGCTCGATGATGTGGTCATATCCCGGCCGCTTCGCGAAAAAACACAGCTCGACACCCTCGTCGGGCTGGAGACGTAAGGTCAGCCTGTTCGCTTTCTGGGTATCTGCGTGACGATAGGTCACGATGATTTCAGTCTTCTTTTCAGCAAGCGCCTTCCCGGTCGTGAGCGTGATGGGCACATCTTTCCATCGCGGGTCTGAGGAGCGGAGCCGTACTGATGCAAAGGTCTCGACGTTCGAGTCGGGGTTCCCGACCTCGTCTTTGTACCCTTCATATTGGCCGAGGATGACCCCGTCCGGGTCGACAGCGAGCGTCTTCAGGAGCGCATGCCGTGCTTCGGGGATAGCGTGCAGGTCATCTTCCTTCGGAAGCTTCATGAGCGTGAGCGCTGCGAGTTGCAAGAGGTGGCTCTGGATCAGGTCACGTAACGCACCGGTCTGTTCATAGAAAGCCGCGCGGTCTTCGATACCGATCGACTCGCTCGCGACGATATCGATACGTTCGATATTCTCGCCGTTCCAGGTGTGTTCGAAAAGCGGATTATCGCTTCTGAACACGACGATGTTCTGGACGGTCTCTTTCGCGAGATAGTGGTCGATGCGGTACACCTGTTCGGGTGAGAACGAGCTCTCGACATGAGCGACGAGTTCCTCGGCGCTTGCGGAGTCGACCCCGAACGGCTTCTCCAGCAAGAGCTTGGTCGTACGAGCTTTCGACAAGCCGGAGGACCCGAGATGTTCGATGATTGGCCAGGCGGTTTTCGGCGGTACGGCGAGATACCAGAGGCGTTGAGCTCCTCCCCCGAGTGCCGCATCAACCTCTTCGAGATGTGCACCGAGCCGCATATAGTCGGATGTTTCTTCGAGCGACATAGGGAAAAGTTCAGTGCGCATTTCAAGATACTCGGCATGCTCTGCCTTCTCGAAAAGATCGTGCAGGACGACATCGTTCTTGCGGGTGATGCCGATGATTTCGAATTTTTCCGGTAGTACGCCAGCTGCGGCCATTTCGGCTATGGCAGGCAGCAGTTTCCGTCGCGAAAGATCGCCAGTGATACCGACAATGATGAGGATGGTCGGCATAATGGATCAGGCGGGAGTGCCGGTCAAAAGACTAAAGAGCCAAACGACCAGCTTGAAGAAAGGTCCCGCAAGAAGAAGCGAAAAGAAGAACAGGAAGAAGATAAGGGCTAGCAGCCCGGTGCTACGGATGCGCTGTTCGAATGCACCCAACCGCGCAGCGAAAGACCAAGGGAGTGCTGCCCGAAGCGCCGTGTAGCCATCAAGAGGCGGGAACGGTATCAGGTTGAAGAGCCCAAGGAAGAGGTTTACGAACGTGATGGTCGCGGCGACCGAGAGCGCTTGGGGCGAGAAAAAAGCAGCACCGAAGTGCACGATGAGACCGAATACGACCGCAAGGAAGAGATTGCTGGCTGATCCGGCAAGCGCGACGAAGGCTTCGCCCCAACGGCGGTTCTTAAGATTGTAGGGGTTATACGGAACCGGCTTTGCCCAGCCGAAGAGGACCGATGAGCCGGAAAAGATGAGAAGCGCCGGTATGAGGATAGAACCCATGAGGTCGATATGCGGGAGCGGGTTCAAGGTGAGGCGTCCTGAGAGCCGTGCGGTCGGATCGCCAAGGGCGTCAGCGGCATAGCCGTGGGACACCTCGTGCACTACGACGGAGAGGATGAGGACAATAAGGGATAGGGTTATGGCCATAGTTGCTCGTTTTATGTTCTATGCTACCATGCGAGAACTATGGCACGAACGTGTGAAATCACTGGCAAGAGCACGCAGGTAGGCGGTCGCTACAGCAACCGCGTCCGCGCGACTCAGTTCAACCCGACGGGCAAGGTGCGCCGCAAGGCGAACCTGCAGAAGCGCCGTATCTTCGTACCGGAGCTCGGCAAGACCATCATCGCGCTCGTCTCGATGAAGGGCCTGAAGACGATCAAGAAGCACGGCGCGTTCGCCGCGCTCAAGAAAGCGGGCTCTATTTAATCCAGAAAAAGACAAGGGCCGGCATCTTTAGTGCCGGCCCTTGTCTTTTTCTATCGCTATGGTAATACTGCGTACTAGTCTATAGATAGTTCCATTGTCCGCAAAGGAGGCGGAGGGTATGGAAGAGAAAAGTAAGAAAAAAGGATGTAACGCTGCGGCTATCGTTCTAGCTTTCTGTCCAGATGGATCATTGATTTTAGTGCTTGATCCGACAAAACAGGATCTGCATGAAGGGCGGCAACTGCGTTGGAAGTTTTCAGGAGGGCATGTCGAAGAGTGGGATTATCCTCCTGGCAATCGTACTGATCATGCGCGGGCAGCATATAGCGCTGGTGTCCGCGAGCTCTTGGAGGAAACGGGAGCCAAGGTGGTGCTTATGAAAGCATTCAGGCGTTTCGTTTCGCAGGATGGCCACGTAAAGACGTTTTTTGTCGCATGTGTAGACGACTCAAACCTCAAAGCACGTGGTAATGACGGCGAATACGTAAAGAAATTCGATCCATCCCGCGCTTTACGGACGCGTCGTTTCCTCAAGGAACATAAAAATATTCTCAGAGAAGCTATCGAGTACATTCGTTCGTAGGCCTGACCAACGTGTCAGGCCTACTCTGTTTTATCAGGAAGAGTAAAGTGTCCTGGATTCGTCGACGATGAAATAGCGAAGGTGCTGATGGTAAGGCGATCCGGACCGGACACTATCATGCTTGCTCCCTTGAGCGTGATCCGTGTGCCATATGGGAATGCATCGGTACCAGCGTGGAGCGTCTCTCCTATCTTGTAACGATCATGAACATTCGGCGCGCCCCCCGCCTGTGCCGGCGCATCGCTCGTAAGTATGAGCGTGTCGATGTGATGTTGCCAAGGCGGAAGCGTCCGACCAAGGCTCCGCAGGATGCTCGCATCAGGGCCGGTGTCGATGAGGATGGTCTTGCCTTCAGAAGTACGGATTAGGGCCGCAGTCCCCTTCCCTGCCGCAAAGACATCGATACGCAGTCGCGTTGAAGTCATGATCGAACCGTAGAGAACGACATTTGCCGCAATCAGAACGACCATCGCAAGCAGATACACGTACGTCGGCAGAGTCCGGAGCATATGCTACATTTTATATCTATGACGTACTCACCAAAGACATTTAATCTCCCTACCCTTTCGGGTATCTCGGAGAAACAGGTCAGCGTGCATCTCGGCCTCTATGAAGGCTATGTGAAGCACACGAACCTCATCATGGAGAAGATCAAAGCGCTCAAGGATGCAGACGCCGAAGGGAATGCCTATCTTATCGCCGAGTTGCGCCGCCGTTTCGGTTTCGAGTTCGATGGCATGCGCATGCACGAGCACTACTTCGAACAGCTTGAACACGGCGCGAAGGAATTGAACACAGAAAGCAAGCTAGCCATGGCCGCGGCCGAAAAATACGGTGAACAAGGTCTCGTGGCGCATGTAAAAGAAGTGGCTAGTAGTCGCGGCATCGGTTGGGGCGTGGTATACGTTGACCCGATGATCGGGTCGCTCCACACCGTGTTCGTAAACGATCACGAGCTCGGTCAGCTTGCGGGTCTTCCGATCATCCTCGCGCTCGATCTCTGGGAGCATGCATTCATGGTCGACTATGTGCCGGCCACCAAGAAGGATTATGTCGATGCGTTCTTTGCCAACCTCAACTGGGAGGTCGTCGAGAAGCGTTTCGAAGACGCGATGAAGATGAGCGCGACATAAAGCAGCACGACGAGCCATATCGGGAATAGAGGTATGAGGAAAGCCGCGGCCGGAAGCGCCGCGGCTTTTTCTGCCACCTCTATGATGAATGTGTTTAAGAGATACGCTGGGAACGCGAGTATCGTGACGAAAAGAGGAGCGATAGACGAGAGAATCAGGCCAGCGAATCCCGCGATAGCGGAGAAGGCCATCGTGAGCGGCACGATCGGCGTGACGATAAGGTTCGCTGGTACCGCGACGAGCGAAAGGTTGCCGGTCTCGTAAAGAAGAAGCGGCAATACGCTTACCTGCGCAGCGAGCGTAGTCGCAAGCACGCCCCTCAGGAAGATGCTTTTGATGCGTATAAGCCTCGTTTCGATGAGCGGTGCGAGCCATATGAGACCGGCGGTCGCGGCGACCGAAAGGTCGAAACCAGGATCGAATGCGAGATAGAGCGGATTGAAAAGAAGCATCAGGAAGACGACGATGAGGAGTGCACGCGAGGCAGCATAGGTACGCCCGGTCGCTCGCGCATAGAGCGCGATGAAAGCCATGAGCATTGCGCGGATGGCGGTCGCAGAAGCGCCTGCGATCCCGACAAAGATAAGTACCGCAAGCGCTCCCGCAGCCGTGCTCCATCTGCGAGAAAGCTTCGTCCGCGAGAACATGAGCAGGACCCACTCCGCGATGACCATGACGTTGTAACCGGAGAGGACGATGATCTGGATGAGACCGCTTCGTGCAAATGCGTCCTGGAGCTCGTTACCGAGCCCGGCCTTCCCGCCGATCAGGATACCGCCCGCAAGCGAGCTGTATGGTTCGGGGAGAGCCGATTCGAGTCCGCCGAGAAACGCATGCTTCGCGCGCGCGAGCATCGCGGGAACCGAATACCAGGGTGCTGGTGCGACCGTATGGATGGAGCCAAAGCTCAAGGTGAAACGCACGCCGACGCGTTCGAGGTAGCGGTCATAGCGGAAGGGTCGACCGTTGTCCCCCATGAAAGGTTTTGGCACTTCGAGCGTGCCGGTCACATGCACGCGGTCGCCGACAGAAACGCGCGACGAGCGCGGAGCGACGACCAGCAAGATGGTCGATGTCTTTCCTTCCGAGACGCGCACTTCGACGCGCTGCTTAGCATCGCGCAGGTCTGGGTCAGCGACCACGATCCCGTCATACGCGACACGTTCCGAGAGGTGTGCCGCAAATGACGTAGGAAGCGGCGTGTCAGCAAGCGACATGCGCAGCATGCCGAGTGCTGCGAAAAGGAAGAACACTGCGCCAAGCCCCGTTAGAAAGTTCGAAGACGTACGTTCTAACGGGGTGGGCGAATACGCAGACAAGATCCTCGGGACAAAAAATAGAAGCGCAGCGAGGAGAAGCGCAAAACAGATCGGTGCCCATCCGAAAGAAAAGATTGAACGCAGGAGGACGCCACCCGCAAACCCGCTAGTTATCGCGAGCAGGATACCCATGCTCGTATCGTAACAAGGCGAAAGCGGTTATTCGCCGCGGTCCATCGCTTGGTTTGCGAGGGCGTCAGCATCGGAGTTTTGCGCGCGCGGTACATGTGCGAAGGAGATAAGACCGAACGGTGCCGCGAGTTCTTTTACTCGCGCAGCTTGTGTCTGCATGTCCGGGTGCTTGATCTTGTAGATACCGTTCATCTGCTTCACCACAAGCTCGCTGTCCATCTTTACCATGACGGCCGTATCGGCAAGCTTGCCTTGAGCTAGCTCGTGCACTTTCTGAAGCCCGAGAATGACCGCTTCGTATTCAGCATAATTGTTCGTACGAACTCCAAGATACTCGGATACTGCAGCGACGATATTGCCGAGTTCATCACGGACGACTGCACCGGAACCTGCGGGGCCAGGATTACCGCGCGCGCCGCCGTCGGCATGGATGGTGTACGTAGTCATAGGGGCAGTATACCGTGCACAGCAGTAAAAGCATTTTTGGGAGCGCTTTGCTCAAACCCTTCGCGCCTTACGGCACTCAAGGATGTCGCGGTGCTAACCTACTCCCAAAAATGCTTTTGCTGCTTCACTTGTTACGCCATGCGGATGTCGAGCAAGCGGAAACGGATCGGGTTCCCGCGTGAAAAGGTGTCACGCTCGAGATGCACGAGCGCGTGCACGAGCGCACCGGCGGCAAGAGCGTCAGCTGTCCGCGCGAGGGCGCCTTTCGCGAAGAAGGTGACCGCCTCGATCGCGCGCGCGTCCCCTAAGGAAAGTTTCAAGTGCTCCTCCCCTTTTCCGAAACGTGAAATAGCGCGCACGGGAACTTCACGGAGCAGAAACACGGGCTTCGGATTCTCGATACCGAACGGAGCGAGGTGTTGCACCTTCGCGTAGAACGCATCCGTCACATCGGTCATCGCGATATCCGCGTCAGCATGAGCACTCAAGTCTTCGTCGAGCGTTTGATCGAGCTTAGCGAGCGCCTCGACGAGGCGTTCTTCAAGGAAGAAGACAGCGTCGTTCTTCACGGTGAAACCGCCTGCAGCAGCGTGTCCGCCAAAATCCTCGAAAGTGTCTTCAGTCGCGCGCATGAGTTCGAGCGCGTGCGTCTTGCCGCCGCTTCGCATCGAACCCTTGAGACGCATGTTTCCCTCTCTCCCCCACAAGAAGACAGGACGTTCGAATTCGTCGGCGATGTTTCCCGCAACGAGACCGAGCAGTGCCGGACGCCACTCGGGGTCGCCGAGCGCGATGACGCTCGGCATGCTTTCACGTTCTTTGAGACGTGCATGCACTGCACGAGTGATCGCACCGGCTTCCGCTTTTCGTTTCCGGTTAGCGCTCTCGAGCTTCTTCGCGAGAGTGTCGGCGAGACTCTCGTCATCGGTTGCAAGGAGGTCGAACGCATCGCGCGCATCACCCATACGGCTCGCCGCATTTATGCGCGGTGCGATCATGAAACCGATGTCGTCCTCGGTAAGTGAGCGCTGATCGGTGCGCATAATCCGCAATAGTTTTTGAAGGCCGATGCGCGGCGATTTCCGCAAGACGAGGAGTCCGTAGGTAGCAAGCACGCGGTTCTCGCCGATAAGCGGTACCATATCCGCGACGGTCGCGGTCGCGACCATATCGAGGAGCCACTTCTCCCATCCGAGCGGGATACGTTCTCGAAGTGAAGGTTCGGTGGCAAGAGTAGCGACAACAAGTTTCCATGCGACGCCTGCGCCACAGAGCTCATGAAACGGATACGGTTCATCGGCGCGTGCGTGCGGGTTCACCACGGCGAACGCATCCGGCAGTGAAGCGCCTGGCAGGTGATGGTCGGTGACGATGACATCGATACCGAGCTCTTTCGCGTGAGCTACCGGTTCAAGATCGGTAATGCCTGAGTCAACCGTAACGATGAGCGTGACGCCACGTTTCGCGAGAGCCCCGATACCATCCTTGTTCATGCCATACCCTTCAAGGTGTCGATGCGGGATGTAGTTCTCGAAATTCGCCTCTGCTTTTTTCAAGAAATCGTGAAGGAGCACGCCGCCGGGGATGCCATCAGAATCGTAGTCACTCCACACCGCGATCTTCTCTTTTGTGAGGATCGCGTCAGCGAGACGTCGTGCCGCCCTCGGCATATCGGTCATCAAAAGAGGATCGTGTACGTGTTCGTCATACGAAGGGCTCAAGAACGCTTTCGCCGAATCCTTCGAAGTGATGCCGCGCCGAGCGAGGAGTGCCGCCGTAAGGTCGTCGTACGCCGCGAGCTCTTCGCGAAGTTTCTCATCAAGCGGTTCATGGAGCGGGAACATGTCGCCTGATTGTATCAGGAAGCGCGTAGGGTATCATGCAGATATGAATAACCACACGGACCCCGATCGGAAGTTCACCTTTACCGCATAGTTTTTGTGCGGCAACGTGCGAACTCGCCTGCGGCTCCCTTCTGCTATCATTGAATCCATGACAGAAACTTCCCACGGGGCAGGCTGCGTTTTCTGCAAAATCGTCGCAGGCGACATCCCGGCGCACAAAGTGTATGAGGATGACGAGACCATCGCGTTTCTTGACGCATATCCGGTGTCCTCCGGACACACGCTCGTCGTTCCCAAGAAACCGGTGGAGAATATCTTCGATACCGATGAAACGACGCTCGATGCGGTGATGCGTACGGTGCGGAAGGTGGCTCCTGCGGTACGTGATGCGGTCGGCGCGCGCGGTGTGCACATCAATTCGAACCATGGTGCGACAGCCGGTCAGATTGTCCCGCATCTCCACTTCCATATCGTCCCGCGTCACGAGCGCAGCGAGTTCTCCTTCTGGCCGCAACATGAAATCGACACTTCTGATGCGGAGGCGATCGCCGAGAAAGTCCGTATGCACCTGAAATAAGAAAGCCGGCGCATAAAGCGCCGGCCGAGAACCTCAATCACGTATCCGATGTGCTTGATGTCGGCTCGAAGGAAGAGCTGCCCAGAACAGCTAGCGAGGCTAAAAGCTCAGGGATGAGGCCGATGATGAGTAGCAGTTTCCACCAACTCGTCCAGACGCCGCTACTGTTTCCACAGAATGGTGCAGTACATGCGCCGAAAACGAAAGCGAACAGGATCATCGCCACGCCAGCCCAGAAGAATGTGCTTGGCAATGCGATAAGCATCTGTTCGTTCTCGAAAAACGTCTGATAGGCATCCGCGGAGAAGATCCAGACGAGGACCATGCCAAAGATGAAAGCAAAGAAGGTGACGATGATGAGGGGAATGTACCACTCATGTTGCACCATAGGACCGCCTACCGCGTAGCCGTGCCAGATACTGCCTACCCACATCGCGCACCACGAAAGCGCGACAGCCGTGAGAAGTGAGAATAACCAATACATAGCAACCATGACTGACCTCCAGTGAACACGGACGCTCAGGATGAGCGTCCTTCTTCCGAAAAATACTCTACGATGAGAGATGCGTGTTGTCGAGCGCGTCGATGCCGGGCAGCGAGCCGTCGGCAAGGAAATCGAGCATCGCTCCCCCGCCGGTAGAGACGAACGAGAATTTCGGCAGGAGGCCGAGGCTTTCGATCGAAGCGACGGTATCGCCACCGCCCACGACCGAACGAGCGCCGGATTTCGCGACAGCGCGTGCAAAGGCGTCGGTGCCAGACACGAAACCGTTTTCATAATTGCCGAGCGGGCCATTCCAGAGGATCGTCTTCGCGTCCTTGGCGAGTGACGTGAGAAGCGCTTCCGTTGCGGGCCCATGGTCAAGGATGGATTCATCCGGACGGACGCCTTCGACCGACACTACGCGCGCTTTCGTCTGTTGCTCGGGCGTACCGATCACGCTTGCCGGCACCACGACGACATCAAGTGGCAATACCAGTTTCTCATCTGCAAGGAGCGCCTGTATGCCGCTCGTATCGCCAGCTGAAACAAGCGACTTCCCCACCTCATGCCCTTTCGCTTTCAGAAAATCGTTCGCAAGCGCGCCGCCGACGAAGAGTTTGTCATAGGTCGAAAGCAGCAAGGAAAGCAAACCTTCTTTCGTGCTGAATTTCGCACCGCCGATGACCGCGAGGGAAGGGTGCTTCGGCTTGAGGGCTAGACGCAATTCGGTGACCTCATCTTCAAGCTGGAGCCCTGCATACGAGGGAAGGAGTTTCGGAAGGCTCACGATCGACGCGTGTTTCCTGTGGCAAGTATCAAATGAGTCTTCGACGAACACGTCGCCGAGCATCGCGAGTTCTTTCGCGAAAGAGAGATCATTTGCCTGTTCGCGTTTATCGCGGCGCAGGTTCTCAAGTACGAGAACGTCACCGGGGACCATCGCACGGATTGCGTCGCGAACGCGCGGACCGATCGTCTCCGGGAAGAATGAGACACGCGGGATACGTTTCCCAAGCGCTTTCGCGACGGGCTCGAGGGTCTCGGTCCCCTTCTCCCCGATGTGGCTCACAAGGATGACACGTGCGCCGCGAGAAGAAAGGAATGTAAGCGTGGGAACAGCACGACGCAGACGATAGTCATTCATGACCACGCCATTCTCGACCGGCACGTTCATCGCGACGCGCACGATGACCGGGATGTTCTTGAGGACGGGGATAGTGCGAACCGATCTCATGCAGAGAGCTCTTTGAGGATCTTGCCGAAGGTCACCGTGTCGACTGAAGCGTGTCCGATCAGGAATCCGTCGATGTGCGTAGCGTGCGCGAGCGTCGCCACGTTTTCCGGCTCCACCGAGCCGCCGTAGAGCACCGGCGTCTTAAGCGAGCTTTTGCCGGGCAAAAGCTCAGACAGCACCTTGCGTATGTAGAGGATCATCTCAGCAAGATCATCCTCGCCTATCGCGTTTTCAGCAGTCTTGCCGATCGCCCAGATGGGTTCATACGCGATGACGATCTTCATGCGTTCTTTCGGAGAGAACGGAGCAAGCGCAGAAGTGAGTTCTTCGCGAATGAACGACAGATAGCGGCCGTCCGTATCGCGCTCGCGCTCGCCGACGCAGAGGATGGGGGTAAGGTCTTGTGCAAACGCGCGAGTAAGCTTCTCTACGATTATTTCCGGCGTATCGCCGGCGGCCCGGCGCTCCGAATGCCCGATGAACGCATACGCGGCACCGGCTGCTTTCACCGCAGCCGCGGTGACTTCACCGGTCTGGGCGCCTCCGGGAGTGAGCGAAACATCCTGCGCAGCGAACGCGACAGCGCTTGCTTCTTTAAGCGCGAGCGCTGCAAGGAAAGGCGCTGGCGGAGCAAGCACGATAGTATGCGCCGATCGCGTGGACGCTTTCTTACTGAGCACGAGGAGCTCCTTGGCCTTCGCGAAATCTTCGACGTATGCTTTCCAGTTGGCAACGATGAGCATGTACCTCAAGTATAGCAAGAGTATGGCAGTACAGGCTTGCTATACTTTCAAGGTGACACGAGGATTTACATTGATCGAAGTCCTTATCGCTCTTTTCGTGGCGAGCTTGCTTGTGGCCTTCGTAACCATCGTCGTCGGCACTATCAAGGTCGTCCGCGACGCTTCCTATGAGAACATCGCGTTTCATGTCGCTGAAGACAAGCTCGATGAGTTACGTGCGGTCGGGTACGCTTCACTCACGAGCGGAGGCTCTTTTTCTAGTCCAGAGCTCGTTAGGATCCCGCAAGGGAGCGCGAGCACGAGCATACGCGCCGTGAATAGTAAGACAAAGGAAGTTTCGGCAGGAGTGTCGTGGAGCGGAAATGACGGCACAACGCGTGTAGTATCCCTCACGACGCTCGTTACCGAGACAGGCGGCCTATGAACATGACACGCGCATTCACGCTCATCGAGACCGTCGTCGTTATAGGACTCTCTGTCGCTCTCGTGGTCGCGATCGCGCAGCTTTCGCTCCTGTTTGGAAACACTATCGCGCTCCAGAATGCTTCTATCGGGAACTTGCTTGGCGCAAACACCATCACCGACGCAGTGCGCACAGCCGGGCTCCAGGCCGATCACATAGTCGCGAATCACGCGTTTTCCGGTTTTCAGCGGAGTACCGGCACGACCACGGTCATTTTCGAACTCCCGTCCGTCGATGTGTCAGGATCAATCATCTCGAATGTCTATGACTATGTCGGTATCTACGCTTCAGGCACGGAAGCATACCGTGTCATCGATACCGGGTCCGGAAGCGTACGTCATTCAGGTACCAAGCGTTTGAGCGACGTGCTCGACACCCTTTCTTTCTCATACGATGCGTCGGATGTATCGCTTGCGACGAGCGTACTTCTCGAAGCGACGACGAGCGCGGTCGTGAAAGGGGTGGTATCCGAGATGCATCTGTATGAACGTGTCTATCTGCGAAACCTATGACGCTTCCTTTTAAAATCTCTCGGGGCTCTATCCTCGTCCTGACGCTCGTCATAAGTGCGGCTATCATGACGGTCACCACGAGCTTCTTCGGCTATTTCGGGAGCGCTATCCACGCTGAGCGGGTAGCGCTTGCAGGAACGCAAGCGCGCATGCTTGCCGAAGCAGGCATCGATAAAGCCATCTATGAGCTCAATCAGAACTCGAACTACTCAGGAGAGAGCGATACCCCGCTCGGCAACGGGATCTTCAGCGTCTCTGTCGCGAGCATAGACAGCAACACCAAGAACATTACCGTCACGAGCGCCGTGCCTGATGCGGTTCATCCGACTGCCACGAAAACGGTCCGAGTGAAAGCGAGCATCAATACGACGCAAGTGTCGTTCCGCTATGGGGTGCAGGTCGGGACAGGCGGGGTTACCATGGGCAATGGCGCACAGATAGTCGGCAATATCTTCTCGGAAGGGAGCATTACGGGCGGTGGTACGGTGACCGGGGATGCGACCGTGTCAGTCTCCACGAATCCGGTGGCCGACCAACAGTCCACCGTACAGAACAGCAGTTTTAACGTGGGCGACACATCAAGCCATGCCGACGTCGCGCAATCATTCAAGCCTTCGGTGACCACCACCTTGACGAAGGTGAGCCTTGATCTCGCGAAGGTCGGTAATCCGAGCGATCTTACGATAAAGATCGTGAGCGACAATAGCGGGAAGCCGTCGTCGACCGTGCTTGCGAGCGGCACGATCGCTTCCTCGCTCGTCACTTCTGCATATGGTTTTACTGATGTCGCGCTCGACACGTCGCCAACCCTGACAGCGGACCAGTCGTATTGGATCATCGCGATCGCATCAGTGAGCGCATCGAACTACTTCAAATGGGGTCTTGATACCTCAAGTGGTTACTCGCGTGGATCGGCGAAATACTCAAGCAATTGGAACGCGCAAAATCCGTCATGGAGCAGCATCTCAGGCGACCTCGGGTTTCAGGCGTTTGTAAGCGGCACGCTCACCTCGATAAGCGGCATTACCGTCCAAGGGAACGCATGGGCCTATTCCCTCTCGAATTGTACGGTCGGCGGCACAGCGACGTATCAGACGATCTCAAGCTGCTCGGTCACGGGTACGCAGTATCCGGGGTCAAATCCAGCAACACCGGGCTCCTTTCCTATTTCAGATGCGCAGATTGCTGAATGGGAGGCTACGGCGGCGGCGGGCGGTACGCTTTCAGGCCCGTATTCCGTTTCTGGCACACAGGTGTTGGGACCAAAGAAGATCGAGGGTAATCTTACGGTGACCAATGGCGCAGCGCTTATTCTCAGCGGCCCGGTGTGGGTGAATGGCAACATCACGCTCTCGAACAACGCATCGCTTTCCATATCTCCGCTGACCGGCTCAAGCGGCGCTATCCTTATCGCGGATGCAACCGGGAATCAAGCGACAGCAGGAAAGGTGCAGCTTTCCAATAACGTGACGACAACCGGAAACGGGTCGGCAGGTTCCTATCCTATGGTCATCAGTACGAACACGAGCGATACGGCGATAACCATCTCGAACAACGCGGCGGGCATCATCCTTTACGCGCCCTATGGCGGTATGGATGTGAGCAATGGAGCCACGGCGAATCAGCTTACGGCAAAGAAGCTCGAGCTCGAGAATAACTCTACGATTACCTACCTGAGCGGTTTGCAGAACGCGAGTTTCAGTAACGGCCCGGGCGGTTCATGGGCCGTGGTGCGAGGAACGTACGCGATCACGCAATAGTTTAGAACGCTGACGAGAGCGAATAGATCGGAGAGATCATGGAAACGGCGAACACGCCGACCACGCCGCCGATGACGAGCATGAGGATCGGCTCGATGATAGTCGAGAGATCTTTCGTCTTTTCGGCCACATCGCCTTCATAAAATTCTGCGATCTGCTTGAGCATGCCGGCAACATCTCCCGTCTCCTCCCCCACCGCAAGCATATCGCTCATGAGAAGCGGATAGAGCTTCGTGTGTTCGGCAAATGAGGCTGAGAGGAGTTCGCCCTTGCGAACGTGTTCTTCCGCCTCTGCGATGACACGCGCAAACGATTCGGCATGGACCACTTCCTTGGTGATCGCGAGCGCTTCGAGTACCGGGACGCCGGAGGAAAGGAGGGATGAGAGCGTGCGCGCCGCACGCGCCGTGTAGGTCTCGCGAATGAGTTCATTTATGACTGGAAGGTAGAGAGAGGCTGCGAGTGTCCATCGGGCACCGCGCGTAGAGCGGAAGAATGCGACAGCACCGCCCATAAGGACGACCAATCCGCCAAGGACAAGCCCGATGTTTCCTACCAAGAAGTTTGAAATAGCTACGATCGCACGAGTGGCGAGTGGCAGTTCCACGCCAAGCTGGGCAAACGTACTGGTCAAGGTCGGCACGACGAAGATGAGCATCAAGACACCGACGATCACGATGGCGGTGATGACAATCGAGGGATAGATCATCGCCCCGCGGATCTTCCGTATGAGTTCCTCCGAGCGTTCCATCTGCAAAGCGACGATATTGAGCGCGTCGGTAAGGGAGCCAGATTCTTCTCCGGCTTTCACCATAGCGATAAAGAGTGGCGAAAAGACTTTCGGGTACGCTGCGAGAGCTCCGTGGAATGATTCGCCTTTCTGGATCGATGCAGAAAGGCCAGTGATGATCTTCTTGAAATACTTGTTATCGGACTGTCGCTCGGTGACCGAGAGTGCGCGCGAAAGCGAAAGGCCAGCCTTGAGCATGGCGGCGACATTCTTTGCCATGCGTATCACGTCAGCACGCTTCACTCCGGTACCGAAGGAGATAAGGAGCCAGGGCGGGAGTTTCGTGCCCGTGTCCTCTACGATCTGTACGACCGTACTTCCGGTTTGCCCCACCTTATCGTAAACCTCGAAGCGTGAAGCTGCCTCGATGATCTGTTCCTTATCAGGAGCCCCATCAGTATGCACCGTGACGCGGAATTTCATGGCCTTATTCGCTTACAGCACGCAGCACTTCTTCAAGCGAAGTGATGCCACGCGCCGCCTTGTAGAGGCCATCCTCGCGCATGGTAAGCATTCCTTCCTTCTTCGCTTGCGTCTCGATGGCGTCAGTCGTGCTTTCGTGGAGCATGATCTCGCGGATAGCCGGGGAGACCGCGAGCACTTCATGGATACCGATACGGCTCTTGTAGCCATCCTCGCAGTCGGGAGAAGAGCCTGGATGGTAGAACTGGATATCATTCAGCTTCGTCCCCTTTGGCACGAGCTTCTCCTCTTCGAGCGTCTTGAAAGCGATATCGAATTCGGCACCGCTTGCGACCTTGGCGCGCATGTCCGCAGTGAGCGTGTATGCTTCCTTGTTCTCGCAAAGCTTACGTACGAGGCGTTGGCCGACGATGACGCGGATGGTAGAGGTAAGGAGGAACGGTTCGACACCCATGTCGATCAATCGCGGGATCGCGCCAGCTGCGCTATTGGTATGGATCGTCGAGAGGACGAGGTGGCCGGTGAGCGCTGCATTGATCGCGAGCGATGCTGTCTCGCTGTCGCGGATCTCGCCGACCATGATGATGTCCGGGTCCTGGCGCACGAGCGAGCGAAGGCCGGAAGCGAAGGTGAAGCCGATCTGTGCGTTTACCTGCGTCTGATTGATGCGCTTCATCTGATATTCGATCGGATCCTCGACAGTCGAGATGTTCACGTCGGGCTGATTCAAGATATCGAGCATCGTGTAGAGCGTCGTCGTCTTACCGGAACCGGTCGGACCGGAAATGAGGATGATACCGGTCGTCGCGCCGAGCGCATGATGGATGCGCTCAAGATTCTCGCCATGCAGACCGAGCGCTTCGAGCGTGAAGCCCTCCCCCGTCTCGCGCAGGAGGCGCATCACGGTCTTTTCCCCGAAGAAAGTCGGGAGGATCGATACGCGGAAGGATACGCGATCAGCTTCGGTTTCCATCTTGAAACGACCGTCCTGAGGAAGGCGCTTCTCGTCGAGCTTGAGATTCGAGAGCACTTTGATGCGCGCGATGATGCCAGCTGCTGCGGCTTTCGGGAGCGTCATAGCGTCGTGGAGGATGCCGTCGATGCGGTAGCGGACGAGCACCTGATCTTCCATGGGCTCGATATGGATGTCGGATGCGCCTTGCACGATCGCGTGGCGCAAAAGCGTGTCGACGATGCGCACGATCGGCAAGTCCTCGGCCATCTTCTTGAGGTCTTCTCCAGAAAGGTCCTTTCCGCCTTCAGCGACCGCCTTGATCTTCCCAGCTTCGGTCGAGATGATGTCGCCGAACTCGTCCTTAAGCGATTTCTGGTACTGCAAAAGCGCGTATTTGATACTCTCAGTATCGGTTAGACGCGGGAGGATCTTGAGCCCGGTCTTCTTGCCGACGGTCTCGATGGACGCGAGATCCTCGACATCGAGCATCGCTATCTCGAGAGAATCGATCGTCTTCTTGTACGCGATGATGTTGTGCGTCCGCGCGATCGGCTCGGGAATGAGCGAGAGGACGTCCGCGGGAATCTTGTGGTCCTTGAGACTTACGAATGGGATGCCAAGGACATATGCTTGGATGCGTCGGAGCGCGTCTTCGGTGAGTGCGCCGCGCGAGACGAGGATATCGCCGAGCGACTGCCCGCGTTCAGCCGCCTCTTTCGCTGCATCTTCGACGTCTTTCTTCGCGACGAGTCCCGAGTCGATGATGAATTCCTTCAGCTCCCCTTCTGAAACGTGCATAGGTACCTAAAGTATACCGCGCGCAAGCGTAGCTTGCGCGCGGTATTACACAAATACGTGCAGAATGTTATCGAGATTCACCGAACGATTCGAGTTGTCTGCGGATCTCTGCAAAGACCCTATCGTCCTTAAGAGCCGCTGCGTCGGTTGATTTGCTCTGCATGATAGCTCGCACTCGCTCAAGTTCCTGTTCGTATATCTTCTTGATATCGAGCGCTGTCGCGTAAGCGGCGAAGGTTTCTAGTTGGAGCGCGATCTCGTTCAGGATGAGGTCCTGAATCGGATGCCTGCCAAGCTCCCCGTTCCTTCGGTTCATCCACAGGAGGCCGAGTTCTTTCACTCGTTCGATCTCAGCACCGATCACGACCTGCGGAACCCGGCGCTTCTCTCCAGTGAAATGTTGGCGATCGGAATGGAAGTACTTGATATCGCCGAGAGTACCGCTGTCTATCTTTGCACGTATAGCATCGAATTTCTTTTGCAGATCATGACTGCCAAAGGTGACATCGACGCCGAGCGCGAGGTGTGAGAATCGTTGCGTTTCATCTTCGAACTCAACCACCATATCGATCTTGTTTATGTAATCATCGAAGCGCGCGGTCTTTATAACCTGAGCTTCTGGTCCGAACCAATCGCTCAGCTCCCCATGCTCGCAGATGATCGCTTCGAGGATGTCGCCGTAGATCTTGCTTGGCGTCTGCTCGAAAAGCCCCTCCAAACGCGTGACCTCTCGCTGGTCACGTTCGATCATGGCGGGGTCGTACTTAGTGAAGATGCTTGGGTCGATCTCGCTTGCCGCAAGGCTTTCTCGCGCTTTCTGGTGTGCCGCTTCTATATCAAGATATGATTTCTCGAACTGGCGCTCGTGAGCGGTGTCCTTATAAACAGGTCGGTGTTCCATGGTGTCCCAATAGTAGCATCGTTTGACAGAGGTTTGCTGCAGGCGTACGGTGTCGGCGGAAGTAGCCACCTGAAATCTGATTGCGGAGGTCGTCATGGCTCTCAAATTCAAGCAGTTGTCGCCGCGTACGGTGGTCTACCGACGCGGCCAGGTTCGGGATGAAAACGGGGATCCCCAGGAGACGCTCGTTTTCATGTCGTTGCTTTTCAACTACGGTAAGTTAGATGTCTTGGTGCCTGATCCAGCATATGTCGCTGCGGCAAAAAAGAATGAAGACCTGTTTCTTGCCGAACTCTGCAAGACTGAGTTCATCGCTGTGCGAGCTCATATGGTGCAGATCCCGATTTTCGAAGGAGCCTGCCTATATGAAGGTTGCGATAAGGCCTGCAAAGGCCACGGCTATGAGCTTGTGCTAGGGCGCGTCAAAGCTGCCATTCTCATGCACCTCGACCCAGATGCTGTTTTCATTGACGCGGACAGGACAGAAATCATATTCCCGAGTCAGGAATGCCTTGGGCGCTGCAATGCTTAAAACACCCCCATTTTGCGCGGCTTCGGCCGCGCGTTTTCATTTTCTTGACGCATACCGTGTATCTGGTAAAGTATCGCTATCCAGAGATGTCCGCGCCGCGGACATTTTTGCTAGAATCAGGTTATTACAGTAGACATACACATTCCATATGATTGATCTTAAAACGATGGGCGCAGTGCTGGGAGAGTTCGAAGAGCGCGGCATTGACCGCACGACCATGATCGATGCCATAGAAAGCGCGATGGCCACTGCCTACAAGCGCGAATACGGCAAGCGCGGACAAGTCATCCGCGCAAAGCTCGACCTCAACTCGGGCACCGTTTCCTTTGAGCAGGTGAAGACGGTCGTCGATGAGACGACGGTCCGTCCGGCTACCGAGGAGGAGATGGCGGCCGATGAGCACGCGCACCCGCATCCTTTCCACTCTGAAGAAGAGCATCTCGAGGAGGGTGAGCTTCCGCGTTTTGATGCTGAGAAGCATATCTATCTCGCTGATGCGAAGCTCATCAAGCGCGGCGTCGATGTGGGTGAGGAGATCATCTTCCCGCTCGAGCCGCAGGACGACTTCGGCCGCATCGCCGCACAGACGGCTAAGCAGGTGGTGATCCAGAAGGTCCGCGAGGCCGAGAAGCACTCCATGATGGAGGAATTCGGCGAGAAGAAGGGCGAGATCGTGGGCGGTATCGTGCAGCGCATCGAGCGCGGCGCGATCTTCGTCGACCTCGGTCGCACGACCGGCATCATCCCCTACGAGGAGCAGATCCCGGGCGAGCGTTACCGCATGGGTGAGCGCATCCGTGCATACCTCTATGCGGTTGATGAAGGTTTCCGTGGTGTGTACCTGCGCCTTTCCCGCGCACATCCGAAGTTCGTCGTGAAGCTCTTCGAGCAGGAGGCTCCGGAGCTCGCTTCGGGCGCTATCGAGATCAAGGCGCTCGCGCGTGAGCCCGGCAGCCGCACCAAGATCGCGCTCTCGTCGCTTGACCCGCATGTCGATCCGGTCGGCGCACTCGTCGGCCAGCGCGGCGTGCGCGTCTCGACGGTGATGAGCGAGCTCGGCGGCGAGCGCATCGATATCATCGAGTGGAACGATGACATCCGCGAGTTCGTCCGCGAAGCGCTCTCCCCGGCGACCCCGATCGAGGTCGAGCTTAACGAGGAGGAGCACCGCGCGACGGTAACCGTTGCCGAAGACGAGCAGTCGCTCGCGATCGGCCGCGGCGGCCAGAACGTACGCCTCGCGGCGAAGCTCACCGGCTGGAACATCGACATCGTCTCCGTTGCAGGCGAAGAAGTCGCTGAGAGCAATGGCGAGGAGGTCGCTTTTGCTGAGACGGAAGTCGACCCAGCTGAAGAGGCAGGCCTCATGCCGACCGAGAGCGTTGAAATCGTCGAAGGCGAAGCACCGCAAACCACCGAGCTTCCAGCTGAAGAGGAGCTCACTCCCCTTCCCGCAAGCGATGAGACCGTCGCTGATCGCGCGGAAGATCGCGATAAAGCGACCGATGAGTAAGCAGTAGAGTGCTAGATAAAAACGCGCGCCGAGGCTTTGCCTCGGCGCGCGTTTTTGGTATTCTCTACCCATATGAACCTCTTGCACGACATTGACCCAGGGACGAAAGACGAAATGAACGTCATCATTGAGATCCCAAAACACTCGCACAACAAGTATGAGATCGACAAGAAGACCGGCCTCATCAAGCTCGACCGCGTGATGCACTCGGCTCAGGACTACCCGTTCGACTACGGCTTCGTGCCGCAGACGCTCTGGGACGACGGTGATGCGCTCGATGTCGTGGTACTTACCACTTATCCGCTTGCGCCAGGGATCCTTGTCGAAGCTCGCCCGATCGGCATCATGCACATGACCGACGGCGGCGAAGCCGATGAAAAGGTCATCGCGGTCGCTGCGGGCGACCCGCGCTATGAAGCGGTGCGAGATATCAAGGATGCCAATCAGCATGTCCTCAAGGAGATCGCGCACTTCTTCGCGACCTACAAGCAGATTCAGAAAAAGGAGGTAATGGTAGGCGAGTTCGAAGGAGTCGAAGCTGCTAAGGATGCCTTCGAGCGCGCACGCAAGCTGTATGGAGACTCAAAATAACCTCCCAGTCGAGGGCGAGAAGCTCTTGCCGCCCGGCATTCCGTCGGAAAAGCAGCAGTCGTGGGGCGTGCTTATTTCGATCGTCGTCATCGTGCTTATGATCGTCATCGGAGCCTTCTACGCCTGGGGCAAGCGCATCGCGCAGGAAAACGCCCTCATCGCTCCGATTGAAGCCCAATAATCTGTAACGTATTTTGCTTATGAAACACACCAACCTCCGTGCCTCGATGCTCGTCCCGATGGTGGTCGAGAAGAGCCAGTTCGGTGAGCGCGCTTACGATATCTACTCGCGTCTCCTCAAGGACCGCATCATCTTCCTCGGTGGTCCGATCGATGACGATGTGGCAAACCTGGTGATCGCGCAGCTTCTCTTCCTCGAGAGCGAGGATCCGAAGAAGGACATCTCGCTCTACGTGAACAGTCCTGGCGGTTCGGTGACGGCGGGTCTCGCAATCCTCGACACGATGAACCACGTGAAGCCGCACGTCTCGACGGTGTGTGTCGGTATCGCAGCGTCCGCAGCCGCCGTCATCCTCTCAGCAGGAGAGAAAGGCAAGCGCTTCGCCCTTCCGAACTCGGAGGTGATGATCCACCAGCCGTGGGGTGGCGCCGAAGGCCAAGCGACTGACATCGAGATCACAGCAAAGCACATCATCGCGACGCGCGAGCGCCTGAACAAGATGCTCGCGAAGAATACCGGCCAGACGCTCGAGAAGATTGCAAAGGATGTCGAGCGCGACTACTACATGACCGCCGACGAGGCGAAGAAGTACGGCATCGTCGACCAGGTGTTTAAGTAGCAAGCATAATTGCCACAGCAGGAAAATAAAAACCGGTGAGCATATGCTCACCGGTTGGCTTTTGCCGGTACGTTTAAATGAAAACGGCGGCATCGTACGGGTGCGAGGATAAATCGTCGTAATCGGCGATGACATCTTTCCCGTCGACCACTTTGTAGGAGCAAATACGTCTCCCGTATGCAGAATGGCCACTAATACCTGGAACGTAGTAGCACCAGTCGTTCTTGCATATCGTTCCCCAGAAGAGCACGATGCCGAAGAAGTGTCCGGGGATGTGGTGCGGATTCTTCAAATAGAAATCACGCAGCGCGATGCCAGGCAACATCTTACCGAGCAAATATTTCGGCAGCAGATGCCTTTTGCTGAGGTTAAGCAACTCATCATCATCGGGGACATCGATGTGAGTGTTCGGTTTCGTCCGAGGCCGGCCATTTTCAGCATCGTGTTCATACGAACGCGATGCCGAGTATGAAGCAATTCCAAGGGTAAATTCACCAAGAATGAGATGATGTGGAATACGTTTGTTCCCGTAGCGAGTACGGTTAAGTACCACCTCCCCTTTGTTGCCCCTCATATCGTCCCTATCCCCCGGTTTCACTAGATTGGGGCAAATAATCCGCTTCACAGGAACGACTTCAGCATCTCCTCGAAGCACGTCGAGCATCGGCCCGAGAACCCGGGATTTGCCGTCTTTCGTTGTTAACTCGTTTAGGTGACTGTCGTCCCAGGAACGGCTGGTTCCAAACTGAGCCTCGCTGTTACCAAGGGCTTCTGCGAGCGTATGGGCAAGCCCAACACCTTTCATAACTTGTGACATGACAAAGATCTCCTCTGGAATGCGACGATGTCTAAAATTCAGACGGTGTCGCCTGTGAGAGCCTCAAGACATTTGAGATACTCTAACGATATCTATTTTACAATAATATACATAAATCACAAGGATGCTGCATCGTGAGTCTAACGCGAATGTGTGGTAGGCTCAGCCCATGTCACTCAAGATCATCCTTATCCTTTTGGCCCTTTCCGGCATCGGCGGCGTCGCGCTCGGGTACGTCTTGCGTGTGCTTATCGGCCTCGCTCAGCGTGGCTCCGTCGAGCTCGATACCAAGCAGAAGCTTCTGCAAGCGAAGGAGCAAGCGGCCAAGATCATGGCGGATGCCGAGTACCGCAGCGCCGTCATTGAGACAGAACGCCTCGAAGATATCGAGGAGCGCGAGGATAAAGTCTCGCAGCGCGAAGAACGTGTCGCGACACGCGAGGAGTTCCTCGACGCGCGTCAGCATGACCTCGACGAGAAAGAGTCCGATATCCGTGCGCGCGAACAGGAGGCAGCACGTCTGAAGAAAGAAGCTGAGGAGCTCGCACAGAAGCGCGCGAAGGCGCTCGAGACCGCGTCGCATCTCTCAAGCGATAAGGCCCGTGAAGAGCTTTTCGCAGAGATCGAAGAAGAGAACGAGAACGCGATCCTCCTGCGCCTCCAGAAGCTTGCGGCAAACGGCCAAGAGCGTCTCGAAGAGAAGGCGCGCGATATCTTGCTCTCGATCGTCCATCGTCTCGGCAACGCGGTGAATGCGGACGTGATGTCGCTCTCGGTCGTCCTCTCTTCTCCGGAAGTGAAAGGAAAGATCATCGGCAAAGAGGGCCGCAACATCAAGGCATTCGAGCGTGCTACGGGCGTCGATGTGCTCATCGACGATGTGCCAGACCGCATCACCCTTTCTTCTTTCGATCCGCTTCGCCGTACGGTCGCGAAGATTTCGCTTGAAAAGCTCATTGCCGACGGGCGCATCCAGCCGGCGAAGATCGAGGAGATCGTCGAAAAGACGCAAGGAGAGGTCGCCGAGCTCATCAAGCAGAAGGGCGAAGAGGCTGCCTATGAGGCGGGCGTCGTCGGGCTCGACCCGAAACTCATTGCCCTTCTCGGCCGCCTTCATTTCCGTACGAGCTTCGGCCAGAACACGCTCCAGCACTCGATCGAGATGGCGCACCTGGCGGGCATGCTCGCGACCGAGCTTGATGCTGACGCAGGCGTTGCGCGCGCCGGCGCCCTGCTTCACGACATCGGCAAGGCGGTGGACCATGAGGTACAGGGTACGCACGTGGAGATCGGCCGCCGCATTCTCGAGAAGTTCGGTGTCGACGAGCGTGTCATCAAAGCGATGCAGTCGCATCATGAGGAGTATACGTACGAGACGCCGGAGTCTGTCATCGTGCAGGTTGCGGATGCCCTTTCGGCCGGTCGCCCGGGCGCACGCCGCGACACGGTGGATCGCTATCTTGAGCGCTTGGGCGACCTCGAACGTCTCGCAGCTACCTTCGAAGGTGTCGAGAAGGCCTACGCGATCGCTGCAGGCCGTGAAATCCGCGTCTTCGTGAACCCGGGCAAGGTCTCGGACGTCGCGATGCACAAGCTCGCGCGCGATATCGCCAAGCGCGTCCAGGATGAGCTCAAGTATCCGGGCGAGATCAAGGTGGACGTAATCCGCGAAAACCGCGTCGTCGAGTTCGCCCGATAGGATTTCACGCTATCCCCCGCGTTTGTACAGCCCTATTGCGCAATATGGCTCATTTCCTATACTTTATGGCATCCCGGCTCCTGCTTGTGGTGCCTGGTTTACCAGCTAGCAGAAACTCATGAACAAAGCAGAAATTGTCGACAAGGTGCATGGCGTTCTCGGCTCGACCAAGGCCGACGCAGAGCGTGCAGTTGAAACCGTCATCGATTCGATCGTCTCCACGCTCGCTTCAGGTGATGAGGTCTCGATCGCAGGTCTCGGTATCTTCGCGACGAAAGCACGCCCGGCACGCGAAGGTCGCAACCCGCGTACGGGTGAGACGATTCGTATTCCGGCAACGCGTACCGCGAAGTTTCGCCCCGCAAAGGCACTCAAGGACGCGGTCAAATAGTCCGCATGAAATAAAAAACGGCGCTCTTGAGCGCCGTTTTTTATTTCTATATCGGTTCGACTCCGGAGAGATCGTGGTACACCGCACGACTGGGCCGGGGCAGTTTCGCGAAGAGGACGCCCGAGAGGACATAGAAGAGCATGTGGAGCAGGATCGAATACACGATGCCGTTCGGCACGAAGATGATGAAGAACGTGAAAGCGAAGCCGCCGAGCGCTGCGTACGTCGTGTAATAGATACCCCAGAAGGTGCCGGACGAACGGAAAAGGTAGGCATGCGCAGCAGCGAAGAGCGCGACGAAGGTGATGACGATCTCCGGATATGAAACCCCACCCGCAGCGAGCGTGAGGATCATCGCGCCGGCGATAAGCTGCTGAAAGACGACATCGCCGATCTTCGCGAGGATGTAGCGTTCGCCCAAGGTAAGCATCCCCTGCCCTGGATAGAAGGCCGCGAGCCATTCCGGGTTCCCGCTTTGTTTGCGTGTGACGTGATAAAGGCCGGGAAAGATAACCAGCATCACGAAAGCGAGAAACAGGTAGTCGATGAGCGTCACATGCATGAAAAGTTCGTGCACCTGAGCCGGAAAGAGGTAGACAACCAGGAACGCCCACGCGGTGAAGTAAAAAAGCGAGCGTACCGGCGCATGCTCGAAGGTGAGCTTGAAGTGTTTCTCAAAAAGACTTACGTGTATGAGGCGCACCGCGGTCGAGATGACGGCAAGAACGACGATCGGCGCGAACAACGCAAAGGTTGCGGAGGAGATTTCCATGCCCCGAGCATACCATGCTCGTGTGGCAACTATTTCAAGTATTTCTTCCCTTTCAGTTTCTCGGGGAGGTGGCTCTCAGTGTCGTAGAGTTCGTAGCCTCCGTGGTAGCCCAAGTCTTTCATGAGCTTGGTCGGCGCGTTCCGGATCTTTTTCGGAATAGGCAGATTGCCGAACTTTGCGACGTCCGCTTGCGCAGCGCGCAGCGCGTTGTAGCTCGCGCGACTCTTTTTCGCCTCGGCGAGGTACGCGACGCCGTGGGCTAGGTTGATCGCGCACTCGGGGTAGCCGATCGTCTCACAGGCGCGGAAGACCGCGTTTGCGACCACGAGCGCGGTCGGCTGAGCGAGTCCCACGTCTTCGCTCGCGAATACCACCATTCTCCGTGCGATGAAGAGCGGATCCTCCCCTGCTTCGACCATGCGCGCTAGGTAGTAGAGTGCGGCATCGCTCTGTGAAGCGCGCATGCTTTTGATGAAAGCGGAGATGGTATCGAAATGTTCTTCTCCTTTCTTGTCGTAGCGCAGGTGCGGCGATTCGAGCGCCTTGTCCAAGGTGTCGATTGAGACTTCGCCATAGAGACTCTGGGCCCCTTCAAGCATACCGATCGCTTTGCGCGCGTCTCCCTGCGCGTAGCCCAAGAGCCATTCGAAGGCGTCCTTCCCTACTTTGAGCTTCGTGCGCTTAACGATCTTCTTCAGCGCCTCTTCGCTCAAAGGCTCGAGCACGAAGACTCTAGCGCGCGAAAGGAGCGCCGGAATGATCTCAAAAGACGGGTTCTCGGTGGTGGCACCGATGAGCGTGATCTCGCCATTCTCGACGTGCGGCAAGAGGAAGTCCTGCTGCGCTTTATTGAAACGGTGGATCTCGTCGAGGAAGAGCACCTTCGGCTTCCCTTCCGTGTCGGTGTCGATCACCATACGCACGTCGTCTTTCCCTGCAGACACGGCCGAGAGCTCGAAGAGTGATGCATCGAGCGCATGCGCATAGATGCGTGCGATAGTAGTCTTCCCGGTCCCGGGCGGCCCCCAGAGGACGAAGGAGAAGCGGTGCTTCTTCTCTATGGCGACGCGAAGCGGCTTCCCTTCGCCGATAAGGTGCTCCTGCCCGACGACGTCGGAGAGTTTCGTAGGCCTGATCCGTGCAGCCAAGGGTCCCATGCCACCATGGTACTCCCCTTTCGTGTTTTGTGCGGGATAGGAGAATCGGACTCCTGCTCTCAGTTTGGAAAACTGATGTTCTACCATTAAACTAATCCCGCTTCGTGGCAAGAATACCATTTTTGCGCTAGCGTATAAACAATGCCGAATTTCCTACTCTCCATAGGCTTGGCACTCGTCGCTTTCTTGGGTGCGCTCATGGCGCTCTGGCCTAAACCTACTGCGCCAGTCGAGACGCCTGTGCAAGCGACCTCGACGGTCGCGGTAATTCCTGTTGTCCCACCTGTAGCGCCTGCCCCCGCTTCTCCTGAGGTCGTGCCGGACGCTGAGTCGAAGCAGGAAGAGACGATCACACCCAAAACAGCTCCCGCCACTGAGCCTGTAAAGACTCCCGCACCGAAAAAGCCTACGGCACCTACCACGCCGACAGAAACTCCGGTCGCGACCACGACTGTACCAGAGCCTCAACCGCTCCCTTCTTCCGGCAATGCATCATTCGATACGGCTGCGGCGCATTTGCGCGATGCGCTCGTGAATATCGTCTGCTACGTACCGGCGGGCAGCGGCCTGCATTCGATTTCCGGTAGCGGCGTTTTCGTCGACACCAAGGGCATCATCATCACCAACGCGCATATCGCGCAGTACTTCCTTCTCGGTGACCGGGGTGCATCTTGTACCGTTCGGACAGGGACGCCTGCGCAGAGTCGCTACAAGGCGGCGCTTATCTATATCTCCCCTCCCTGGCTGCAGGCGAATGCGAAAGTGCTTACTCAAGCACTTCCCATGGGAACGGGCGAGTTTGACTTCGCGTTTATCGCGGTGACGGGAAGTGCGACGAAAGATCCGCTTCCTGTCTCGTTCCCAGCGATGCCTATCGCTTCATTGCCGCCTGCAGCCGGCACGTCAGTCGTCATCGGTTCCTATGGCGCGCAGTTCTTGCAGGCGAGTCAGATCGAGTCCGCGCTCTTCCCGACGATCGTCTTCGGTTCGGTGAAGGATGTCTTCACGTTCGATACCAATACGATCGACGTATTTTCGCTCGGCGGCTCGGCTGCCGCGCAAGAGGGTTCTTCCGGTGGCGGTGTCGTCGATATCAACGGCTCGCTTATCGGTACGATCACCACGAGTACCGTCCAAGGCTCGACAGATACGCGTACCCTTAGTGCGATCAGTTCCTCTTACATCCGCTCTGAGTATGCGCGCGAAACAGGCTCGCTCATCGACGCTCTTTTCGCACAGCCGACCTCGGTATCGGTCCAATCGTTCTCGATGCGCATCCCCACGCTCGAGTCGATCATCACCGCGCAGCTGAATTAGTCTGCGCGCCAAAAAGAATCGGTCTTACGCGACGGTTACGTTTTCTGCCCTGAAGAGATCGAGCAGGGCGAGATTGATAGCCTGGCGGCGGTCCATGTAGGTTTCGTAATCGCTGTTGGTGACAAGATATACGAGTTCGAAAAGAATCGCGGAACTATTGAATCCAGAGACATGCACGCGCTCGACACGGATGTCGGGTATATGCTCGATCGCGCTACGGATCTTCTCCGGGAGCATAGCGACCGCTTCTCGTGCCGTCGCATGCGCGATACCGAAATTCATCACGACCCGTCGCTCGCGCATCCGTTTGAAGTTCTGAATGCGTGCGGTGGTCAGCTCCTTGTTCGAGAGGACGATCTCTTCGCCTTGGAGGGCGATGAGTCGTGTCGTCTTGATCCCGACCCTCGATACGGTGCCCATCTTGTCGCCGACGACGATGAAGTCCCCTATCTCAAACGGCTTATCCAGGAAGATCGCAAAGGAGCTGAAGAGATCAGCAAGGATATTCTGAAGCGCAAAAGCTATCGCGATGCCTCCGATGCCGAGCCCGGCAAGAAGTGATGAGACATTGATGCCAAGGTTTGAGAGGAGGAGCAAGAGAGCGACAATCCAGAGCACCCCCTTCCCGATCCCGGCGAGGACGCCGCGCGCGCGTCGCTCATCGTCGGTCGTAGCGCTGGCGGTCACGAGCAGGTCAAGCGCGACGCTTCCGGCATGGACCGCTTGATAGAGTACCCATCCGAAAAATATCGCATTCAGAGCGACGTCAATGAGAGACGGCAGCACGAGGCTCTTCAGTCCTAGGTACAGGGAAAGAAACCAGTAGAAAGACGGATGAATGCTTTTGAGCATCTTCACGACCGCGTCATCGATACGCGTCTTCGAGCGCAGCGCAGCTTCCTCGAGGCGACGCAGGACACGATGCTCAAGGATCGAGAATACGATGAGGCCGACCGCGAGTATAAGGAGTGCCGTCAGATACCCGGAAACAGGATTTCCGAAAAGCACGAGCTGATAGATTTCGTTCGTCATGATTTTCAGTGTAGGCGATTACGTTTTCATCGCAAGTCTGTAATGCAAGTCGGCGCAGGCATGCTGCTTGCGTCCTCACTCCACTTCGTTACGTTCGGGCTGCTGGGAATCGAACCCAGTCAACATCCTCCCAAAGGATGCGTACTACCGGTATACGACAGCCCGTTTTGTAGGAAAAGTATACATGTCTTCCTGTATGCTTTCTCCGGAAAAACGAGGATGCAAGCTCTGCTTACAGCCCGTTCTTTGCACTCTAGCAGGTTTAGACAATTTGAGGGAGGTATCGCACGAGCGCCCGCCCGTCTCGCCGGCGGAGCCACACGAGGCATCCGTCTACCTGCCACTCCCCTTCCCAGTCATTCTCAAGGACATACCACTCTCCGGTCCGAGCGACTTTCCGCACCTTGGCTTCATGGAGGTTAAGCGACGGATCATCATAGGCATCATGCGATCGAGCGGTCTCTGGAAACTCGTCGACCACGATGGTCTTCACTTCGACGATGTGGAGGGTTTCTCCATGGCTCGCGACCAGATCAAGCTCCCCTGTTTTCCGTGCCACATTGCGATCGCGGAGCGTAAAACCGTGCCGTTTCAGGTACTCGGCAGCAACACTTTCCCCCAGATTTCCTATCTCTTTCCTCGTCTTAGAAGAAATGTCCACGGCTTTTATAAAAATGGCTTATTTACTATCTATATTTTAGGACCGTAGGATTTTTCCTTTCTCAGACAAAAGTCCTTTATCCACAATATTAACACGTTTATCCACCACACTTTTGACGTCTTTAAAAGTCTATTTCGCTCCTCGGTCCAAACGAAAAGAAGCCCCAAATCAGGGCTTCTTTTCTTGACTGCCTCACTCGGTGCGGGTACCGAAATGCCGGTACCCGACACCTCGTTCGGCGTAAAAGGAAAACACGAGTTTCCTCGTGCTTTCCTTTTAGCCTCACTCGGTGCGGGTAAGCAGGAAGCTTGCCCGCTACTTCGCTCGCCGAAACGAAAAAGGAGCAAAAGCTCCTTTTTCGTTTATCTCGCTCAGTGCGGGTAGGGAGAATCGAACTCCCGTCTCGTCCTTGGCAAGGACGCATTCTACCACTAAACCATACCCGCGTTTCTGCATACTAGCATATGCTCCCCCACCTTTTCTAGTGCCCCGGCCAGGACTCGAACCTAGAACGACAGTTCCGAAGACTGTTGTGATATCCATTTCACCACCGGGGCGATATCTGCATAGTACGGTACAGCCAGCAAAAAGCTAGGTTGCCTGTGGTACGATGCGGCTATGCTCCACAGGATTCCGCATGAGATTCGCCAGGTTAGCGATCGTCTCAAAGAAGGCGGTTTCGAGGCCTATCTGGTCGGCGGTTGCGTCCGTGACCTCCTTCTCGATCACGTCCCTAAGGATTGGGATATCACTACCAATGCTACCCCAGAGCAAATTCAGGGCGTATTTCCTGACTCTTTTTACGAAAACGATTATGGCACAGTCGGGGTAAAGACCGGCAGCGATGATCCGAAGATCGCGATCGTGGAGGTGACGCCTTACCGCACGGAATCCGGCTATTCCGACAAGCGTCGTCCAGACGCCGTAACCTTCGGCACTTCCCTCTCCGAAGATCTCGCCCGTCGCGATTTTACCGTAAACGCGATCGCACTCGACACTCAAGGACACCTCACCGACCCGTACGATGGTCAAAAGGACATAAAAGACAAGGTTATTCGCGCCGTCGGCAATCCCTCCGAGCGTTTCGGTGAGGATGCACTTCGCATGCTCCGGGCCGTTCGTTTCGTGGCTCAGCTCGGTTTTGGTATAGACGGCGCGACCGCAGCGGCAATTAGTGAAAATAAGGCCAATCTAAGCCATGTTTCACGTGAACGAGTGCGTGATGAGCTCGTCCGTATCCTGGAATCGAAGAGTCCCATGGATGCGCTTGCGCTCGCCCAGCGCCTCGGGATTCTCGAATATATTTCCAAGGATCTCCCGCGTGGCGTGGGTATCGAGCAGAACCAGGCCCACTCCTACGATGTCTTTGAGCACTTGCTTCGCACCATGCAGCATGCAGCCGATAAGGACTGGAATTTCGACATCCGCCTAGCTGGCCTTTTTCATGACATCTCTAAGCCTGAAACGCGTCGCTGGTCTGAAGAGAAGAAGGACTGGACTTTCCATGGGCATGAGGTGGTTGGTTCACGTGTAACGAAAAAGGCCCTCGAAGACCTCCGTTTTTCACGCGAAACGATAGAAAAGGTAGTAAAACTGGTGCGTTGGCACATGTTTTTCTCCGATCCTGACCAGATTACGCTCTCGGCCGTACGTCGCATGATCGTGAACGTGGGGGAGGAGAACATCTGGGATCTCCTGAATTTGCGTATCTGTGACCGTATCGGGACCGGGCGTCCGAAGGAACAGCCGTTCCGCTTCCGTAAGTATAAAGCGATGGTGGAGCAGGCTCTCAGAGACCCGGTGTCCGTAAAGATGCTAAAGACAGACGGCAGCCGGATCATGGAGAAGTTCCACGTGAAAGCGGGGCCGAAGGTCGGTTATGTCCTCAACGCGCTCCTTGAGGAGGTGCTCGATAATCCGGCACTCAATAAGGCTGACTATCTAGACGAGCGGACACAAACGCTCCTTGAGATGCCGGAAGAGGAGCTTCGTCGCCTTGGCGAGTCTGGAAAGCAGAGAAGGGAAGCTGCCGAGGAGGAAGAGATCCAGCATATCATGGAAAAGCACCACGTGTGCTAGTTACACGTGGAACAAGCTAAGAGAAAGGCCGCAGATGCGGCCTTTCTGATTCACGTGTAACGTCTCTATAAAATAACAAAGCCGCCCTAGTGGTCGAAGCGGGGTAAGGAGCAGGGGCGTAAATGATTGCTTCAGCCGAGAAGTTTGGGCAGCTTGTTTTATGTTTTCGCGCTTTCACGTGAACCTGCGCCAGGTGGCTTGTAAGACGGATACGCCGTCGAGCGGTGGCAGGGCTAGTCGCTTATGCGCTTGATCGAAAGGATCCAGTAAAGATCAGTCGGTCTGAAAGTAATACTAGCGCTCTTAAGGACAGAGTAAAGGACACCCCTGTGGATAATGTCTTTTATGAGAGAGTAATGGTGACAGGGCAGTGGTCGCTGCCGTAGATTTCGGGAAGGATGTCGGCACCTTTGACCCGCTTCATGAATTCGTTTGCCACGAAGAAGTAGTCGATGCGCCAGCCGACGTTCCTGTCGCGCGCACGCGTCTGCATATCCCAGTAGCTATAGGCTTCTTTGGTGTTCGGGTGGAAATGGCGGAAAGAATCGACATAGCCCGCATTTACGACCTCATCGATCCAGGCGCGCTCTTCCTCGAGGAAGCCTGTGGTGTGCTCATTCTGTTTCGGGCGGGCGAGGTCTATTTCCTCATGGGCGGTATTTACATCACCGCAGAAGATCACCGGTTTTTTCTTGCGCAAATGTTCGGCAAAATCGAGGAACGCATCGTAAAAACGCAGCTTGTAGTCGAGTCGGTGCGGCCCTTGTCCCGCATTGGGGAAGTAAACGTTCAGGAGCCAGAAGTCATCGAATTCGGCACCGATGACGCGGCCCTCCTGGTCGAATTCCTCGATGCCCATGCCGTAGATAACCTTGAGCGGCTCGACCTTCGAGTAGAGCGCGACGCCGCTGTAGCCTTTGCGTACTTTGGACGAAGAGAAGAATGCCGAGTAGCCAGCAGGGGAGAGGAAGGTCTCGGAGAGCTGCTCCGGCGAGGCCTTGGTCTCTTGAAGGCAGAAGATGTCGGGCTTCGTTTTTTTGAGGAAGTCCTCCCAGTAGCCGTTCTTCCCGAGCGAACGCAGGCCGTTTACGTTCCAGGAAACTATTTTCATGTGGGCATTGTACCTCGTTTCGGTGCGGTATGCTGGGGACATGGACGCGATGCAAGCAGGGCAATTTAGATTCAAGAGGACCGACATCTGGCGGGAAGGCGAGTGGCTCGACCTCTGGAGTGTCGTGCACCTCCTTTCCGGCGTCTCGACCGGGTTCGCTCTCTATGTGGTGCATTTCGGAGCATCTGCGTCGTTGGTGCTCGCTTTCGTCCTCTTCGTAGCCTATGAGCTGTGGGAAGCGATGGTGCGGATCAAGGAGACGCCCGCGAATCGCTTCATGGATGTTGTCGTTGGCATGGTCGGGTTCTACCCGGCGTTCGTATTCATTGCACCGGTGTTCAGCGGGACGACGTTCTGGGGCGTATTTGCAGCGATACTCACGGTGAACATATGGATGGCTACGCTCGGATGGATCGCATCGCAAAAAGCCGCAGCACTCGAGCGCCGGCTTCGCGCACGGTATCTGCGCGGGAAGACGCGAGCACGCGAACGTGCGATGCGCCTACGTCAGAAGTTCATGCACCGGCCTTATCGATAGTATTTAGCGCGCAAACACCTCAAGCTATGTTCGTCGGGAGTGATATTTCTTGTGGATCTCGCGTAGGTGGGCATCGGTGACGTGAGTGTAGATCTGGGTAGTATTGATCGAGGCGTGGCCGAGGAGCTGCTGCACGGAGCGGATGTCGGCCCCGTTGCTCAGAAGATCGGTCGCGAAGGCGTGGCGCAGGGTGTGCGGAGTGACGATCGAGGTGATGCCGGCGCGCGCGACGTAGTTTTTCAGATGACGCTGCACATCGCGCGGTGTGATGCGATGCGGGTGTTTCGGGCGACCGTCGACGAAAAGCGCCTCCTCCATATCGTCGCGTGCTTTCAAGTAAGTACGGACCGCCTCCTTTGCGGCAGGGGAGAGGAAGACGACGCGGACCTTCTCGCCCTTTCCGCGCACCGAAAGCTCGTCACGGGAGAGGTCGAGGTCGCTGTTGAGCGAGCAGAGTTCGCTCACGCGAAGTCCGGTCGAGAAAAGCATCTCGAAGATCGCCGTGTCGCGTAGGTACGCGCGCTTTTTATGCGGATCGGTCTCTTTTGCAGCGGCCTCACGAGGTGCTTTCATGAGCCGGTCGAGCTCGGAGGAAGTGATGAGGTCGAGCTGGCGCTCAGGGAGCTTCGCAAGCTCGATCTTCTCGGGTGAGATAGCTGGCATATCGCGCTTCCGGAGAAACTTGAGGAACGCGCGCAGCGCGATCATGTAGTAATTCTGCGTGCGTCGCTTCATCGAGTCGCGGCCGGAGCCTGGTTGGCGGTTGAGCCAGAGACGGAACTCGCGGATGTTCTGCTCGGTGATGTCGCCAGTGGTTTTCACACCCATCTGTTCGAAGTAGCGGGAGAGATAGTGGTCGTAATTCTCGACGGTTTTGACCGCACGGCCGCGCTCGATCTCTATATATTCAAGAAATTGCCGTTTTGCCGCCTGGGCGTCCATACGAAAATGGTAGCATGCGAAGTGCGCACAATATGACGTTGTTGCGCACAAACGAATGCAAAGACGCGCTTGCGCGCAAAACGCGCGCAAGAACGTGCGAAATTGCGGACCATCCCGCACATTCTCGCCGAGAGGCTCCCGAGCTCGTTATTACGAAAGACTTGCGCTTTTTGGCAAGACGTGGTAGGGTAGGACTAATCATGCTTACCACGAAGAAAAAGACTACCGTCATCAAGGGCGTAGCTCGCCATGACACGGACACCGGCTCGGCCGATGTGCAGATCGCTCTTTTGAGCAAGCAGATCGACGAGCTCGCCAAGCACCTGAAGAAGAACCCGAAGGATTTCCATTCTCGCCGCGGACTTCTCCAGATGGTGGCCGATCGTCGCGCACACCTCCGCTATCTCGAGACCAACAACAAGCGCCGCTATACGGCACTTATCAAGAAACTCGGTCTCAAGAAGTAATCACGAAGGCTGCGTTACGCAGCCTTCGCTGTTTTTAGGCGCAGGAGCAGTGGTACCATGAAGTGAGCAGTATTGCTGCTTTTTATCCCGTTCGTTTTCATAAGATTCTTTTTATGGCAGTTATCAAACATCAGGCACAGCGCGTAGGCGTGTTCATCGATACGCAGAACCTCTACCACAGTGCGAAACATCTCTACAAAGCACGCGTCAATTTCGGCGCGATACTCGATGAGGCCGTGAGCGGCCGTATACTCGTGCGTGCGATCGCCTACGTCATCAAGACGGAAGGCGGCGAGGAAAAGGGTTTCTTCGATGCGCTTACCAAGATCGGTATCGAGACCAAGGTCAAGGATCTCCAGATCTTCGCTGATGGCGCAAAGAAGGCCGACTGGGATGTCGGGATCGCGATCGATGCAGTGAAGCTCGCACCGAAGCTCGACACGGTCATTCTCGTCACGGGCGACGGCGACTTCGTACCCTTGATCGAGTATCTCGATATGAACGAGGGGTGCCAGGTTGAGGTCATCTCCTTCGGGAAATCCTCCTCCGCGAAGCTTAAGGAGGCTGCACATGCCTTCACCGACATGTGCGACAATCCGCACAAATTCACCATCTCGTCGCGTTCGTAAATAGCACTACCGTCCCCATGCGGTATCATATGCATACGCATGGATACGAATCCGAAAAGGGAAGAGAACGTTCCGGAGAAATACATCCGGACTTTTCAAAGCGACATGGCGACTCTCGAGGAAGGGAGGACGCCCAATCTCACCCCTCTTTCCGAGGAAGCAACGCCTGAGGAGCGGCTGGTCGCCGCTTCTCCGTTTGATCGACCTCAAGCGTCTGCTGCTCCCGAAGTGATCGAGGTGCCAGCGCCAACCGCACCGACCGGTCCGACCCCTATCAAGACCTACTCAGGGGATTTTCAAGATCGAGTAAAAGAGACACAAGCTTCGACCGCGTCCATCCTTGCAGCAGAAGGTGATGCAGCACGAGTATCTGCGCCTGCGGCCGCTCAGAAACGCAAGAATATCCTCGCAATCGTCCTAAGCCTTATCCTCATCGCTATCGGCGGATCAGGCGCGACGTATGCGTATCTGCGATATCAAGCCGCGCACGCGCCGGTCCCGGTGGCACCTGCGCCTAAAGCCCCGATCTTCGTCGACACTACCGAGGAACTTTCCGTAACAGGAAAAGAACTGCTCGCCGCTCTTGCTGTTTCGGCTCAGAAGCCGCTTTCTCCTGGGACGGTTCGTCTGCTCACGCTCGCATCTTCCACGACCGCGACGACGACCAACATCTTCCTTTCGCTTAACCTGCCTGCACCGGGCATCTTGCTGCGCAACGTCGATCCTGAGGGCGGCATGGCGGGGATTCTCAATACGACTTCCGGCGAGAGTCCTTTCTTCATACTCGCTGTGACGGATTACAGCCCGAGTTTTTCCGGCATGCTCTCATGGGAGCCTACGATGCAGGGGGACCTGGCGACGCTCTACCCGATGCCGCTCTTGCCGCAGGCGACCACCACGGCTACTTCGACGCAATCAGCCACCCCGCCCTCCTTCAGTGATGACGCAGTGCAGAACCATAACGTGCGTGTTCTCAAGACTGCCGACGGAAAGAGCATCATGCTCTACGGCTATTGGAACCCATCGACGCTCGTGATCGCGCGCGATCCGGCTGCTTTTATCGAAATCCTCAACCGGCTCGCGACCTCGCACACCCAGTGAGCAGGTTTGCTATCATTAACGATCATGAACACCGAACACTACAAACAGAAACTCGAAGAAGAGAAGGGGAGACTTGAGTCAGAGATGGCGACGATCGGGAAACCTAACCCTGCGGTCCCTGGCGACTGGGAACCGGTGCCTCCTGAGACCGGCATGGAGCCCGACGTGCTCGACCAAGCGGACATCTTCGAAGCGCAAGATACCAATCGCGCGATCTTCGCGGATCTTGAAGCGCGGTACGACAAGGTGCTTGCCGCCCTTGAGCGAGTAGACGACGGCACGTTTGGCGTCTGCAGCGTATGCGGCGCGCCCATAGAAGAAGGACGTCTTGAAGCTGATCTCACGGCCGCGACGTGCGTCGCGCACCTTTCCTAGAAATACATGGCAGGGAACACGCCGACCTCAAAAAAGCAGGCAGCGGTTCCAAACAGCGGATTAAAACACGGCTATGCAAAGACGCTTGCCGCGCAACCTGTCGGCGCACAAGCGGAAATCGTAATCGTCGAAGCCGACCTCACGCGCGGGCTGCATAATTTCGCGGTGGTCGGCCTTGCGGACAAAGCCGTCGAGGAAGCGCGCGACCGCGTGAGTGCTGCTATCCGGCACTCAGGGCTTAAGCCGCCCAAGCAGCAGAACAAGCGGATCGTCCTCTCGCTCTCGCCGGCAGACCTTAAGAAGGAAGGGTCGCACTACGACCTTCCGCTTGCGGTAGCGTACCTCATCGCTGCAGGCGATATCGCTCCTGATGTGGAGGACGCGCTTTTCATCGGGGAGCTTGCGCTTGATGGCGGCATCCGCGATGTGCGCGGCGTCTTGCCACAGGTACTTGCTGCAAAACGTGCCGGCGTCAAGAAGATCTTCGTACCGAAAGGGAATGCGAAGGAAGCGCTTCTTGCCGGTGAAGTCGCGATCTATGCCCCCGCCTCACTTGCGGAACTGCTCTCGCATCTGCGCGGGGAGAAACCGCTCGCATGTCTCGTTCGTGACCGCACGGAAGCACCGCGTCCCCTCACGATCGATCTCTCTGACGTGAAAGGGCAGGAAAGTGCCAAGCGTGCGCTTGAGATCGCAGCCGCGGGCCGGCACAACATCGTTTTCTACGGACCGCCGGGCACAGGCAAGACGATGCTTGCTCGTGCGCTCGCGGGTATCCTGCCGCCCTTGACCGACGACGAGATGCTTGAGGTGACCGCGATCCACTCGACTGCCGGACTTCTGGGTGATGGCGAAGCGATCGAGTGGCCGCCATTCCGTGCGCCGCATCATTCCGTATCCCATGTCGCTATCGTAGGCGGTGGCGCATTCCCGAAAGCGGGTGAAGTGACCCTTGCGCACAAGGGCGTGCTGTTTCTCGACGAGTTTCCCGAGTTCGAGTCGCGCGTGCTTGAGGCGCTTCGCCAACCGCTCGAGGATCGGGTCGTGACCGTATCGCGCGCACGAGCGACCGTGACTTTCCCGGCCGACTGCATGATCGTCGCCGCGATGAACCCGGCCGAGACGCTTTCAGAAGACGCGCAAACGGCCGTACGCGCAGCCGCGAAACAAGCACGACGCATCAGCCGGCCGATCGTCGACCGGCTCGACCTCTGGATCGAGGTGCCGCATGTCCCGCATGAGACGCTCGCTGGCCTTTCAAGCGGAGAATCCTCCGAGGAAGTGCGCAAACGCGTGGTCGCCGCACGGGAACGTGTGACGAAACGTTCTGGAAAGAATGGAATGACCAATGCCGCGCTTACCGGTCGTGAGCTTGATGAGAAAAGCGGTTTTACGCCCGAAGCGAAGTCGGCGCTCACGGCTGCCGCAACGCGGCTCAATCTTTCGCCGCGCAGTTACCATCGCACGATGCGCGTTGCGCGGACTATCGCGGATCTTGCCGGGAGTACTGCGGTTACGCCCGCTTTCATACATGAGGCGCTCCAGTATCGGCCGCGCGGCGTGTTCGGTTTCGAATAATCAGTGCGGTATACTTTTCTTTATGGGCATCATCTCCCGGTTCGCGACAATCTCATCCGAAGATAAAGCACGTGCGGTGAAAATCTTGGTCGAGGGATCAACCCGCGATTTTGATTTCTTTTTCATGCTGACCCTCTCGGTCTTGATGGCCACGTTCGGCCTTTTGGCGGGAAGCGAGACGGTGGTTATCGGCTCGATGCTCCTTGCGCCGCTTCTGTATCCGGTTCTTGGCGTCGCCCTCGGCGTCTCGATGTCGGATCCGCTCCTCGTAAGCCGTTCGCTCGGAACCGTCGTCCGTTCCATGCTCGTCGCGATCGGCACCGCAATGTTCGCGACCTGGCTCTTCGCCTTCGGCTTCGCTGACGGGAACGTGAATGCGGTCATCGCGTCGCGTATACAGCCGAACCTCCTCTTCCTTCTCGTGGGCGTCATCTCCGGTCTCGCTGTCTCGTATGCGCTCGTGCGCCCGAAACTTTCCGAAACGTTGCCAGGGGTCGCCGTTTCGGTCGCACTCCTTCCGCCGCTTGCGGTCGTAGGTATCGGTATCGCCTGGTTCGATCTTGCGATCGTCTCAGGAGCACTCATGATGTTCATCGTAAACGTTATCGGCATCATGGCAGCTGGCATGACGAGTTTCTCGCTCATGAACGTGCATGGGGAGCAGAAGATTGCACAGAAGACGATCGTGAAAGAAGAACAGCGCGTACAAAAAGAGATCGCGCAGGTAACTGCGGCGGATGTCGAAACAGCGATGAAGACGATCACGGAAAAACCGGAAGAGAATATTTCAAATCCATAATTTTAAGGGATATCGCATGAACAAGACGGCCTGCCACTCTCGTGGCAGGCCGTTCCCTATGCGCATTCGGGTATTGTTTCTTTGCAGGCCGCATGTATCTCGGGACCAGTGAACCAAACGAGTTCTCCAGAATCAAACCCGTGCCGGCTTTGGAAGAGTTCGTAAGCGCAGCGCGGAAGGTAGAGCTTGTAGTAGATCGCGAGGTCGCCTCATCGTTGCGTACTCCTTCGGCGTATGTCTTTCCGTCAGGGATGGTACGTATCTCGTGTGTCCTGAAAAACGCAGTGCGAGAGACGCACACGTTTCCCATGAGCCTGAAGACTGCCGCTGAGCTATAGACACCCCGGAGAGGATAGGTTGGCCCAGGCTTCATACGCTGCAGCATGGCAGCGATGATATAGCGGTACGGGTCCCCTCCATTGTCTTGTTCGTGCGGATCCCCTTGGGAGTTCGTAGCGACCGATATGCTCACTCCGCCACATGCAAAGATAAGAACTAGGAAAATGATCAGGTAGCGCATGATAACTGCCCTCCTTCCGATTGTCTGTATTAGGTATACCGCTTTTTTGAAAAAACTAAAAGTCCGCCAAAGCGCGGACCTTTAGCTGTATGGGAAACGTAGAATTATTGAGGGGAGCACACGTTCCCGACCGAACAATTCCTGAACGGATTCGCCGCACCGCGGACCTCGAAGTGGAGGTGAGAACCGGTTGAGAGGCCGGTCGAGCCAGCATAGCCGATAATCTGACCTGCTGATACTGACTGGCCTGAGGAGACGGACGTTTTCGTCATGTGCGAGTAGAGAGTCTGTGTGCCATTTCCGTGGGTGATAACGACATAGTTGCCGTAGCCGCCGTTCCATGCGCCATTGTTGCGAGCGAGTATCACTGTACCGGATGCTGCTGCGCGAATTGGCGTGCCGCGGGGCGCACCGAAATCGACGGAGTTCCACCCGTGCAAGCCCTGCGTTATGGGAGCTCCTGGCAGAGGGTTACCATAGTAACCAGGCTGCGCTGCTCCGCCGCCACCCAAGTACGGTTCAGGACCAACCGCACGCTTAGACTTGGAGGAGGTGGATTTCTTCGCAACCGTAGGAGGTGGTGCGACGTCGCCTCCCGGAATGATGATCGATGAGTCGATGACAAGCGGCTTTTCAGGGTCGAGACCGTTGTATTGCGCTATTTCCGTTGCATCACCATGATACTTGGCAGCGAGAGATTTGAGCGTATCGCCCTTTACGACCTTATGCTCGACTCCTGAAATAGGGAGGATGACGAGCGTGTCTCCCGGATGAACGTCCGAAACACCCTTAAGGTCGTTTGCCCAGATGATGGTGTTTGCCGAGACTCCGAACATATCAGCAATCTCCGAAAGGGTGTCACCAGGGCGTACGACATAGACGGAAATGCGATCAGGAGGCGTCGAGCTCGCTACGTCAGCGATCGTGCCCGAAGGGCCTGCGTACGCGAGCATCGCATTGCCGCTTAGCGGGATGTCAGCCCCGAGGCCCTTATTCGGGTTCGGATCGAAGTTTACGGCTGCGCGAAGGACCGGAGTCGAGACGTCGGGTGCTGCAAGGAGGCCAGCCGCGCTCGCGTCTGTCGAGAAAAACCAAAAAGCGTTTGCGCGGTTCGGAGCCCCAAGTGCCAAGATGGCGAGAACGGCAAATCCTAGTACGGAAAATTGAGCGATTGATTTAATAGGAAACAGGGGAAATCAGTGGGTCATCCGAGTACAAAAATGGCATAAGAACAAGTAAATAAGCCATTTCTTGAGTGCATCCGTATCAGTCGATATTCCGAGTATAGCCGAGGGAGCCCCTGAGTCAACCGCCTCCAAGGGCTACTGTGGAGAACAGTTTTTCGGGTATATTTGAAAGGTGAACTATCTCGATTCCTTAAATGACGCTCAGAAAGAGGCGGTCCTTGCTACAGAAGGACCGATTTCTGTCTTGGCGGGTGCCGGAAGCGGTAAGACACGCGTGCTTGCGACCCGTATCTACCATCTGATCCGTGAAGGGGCGCCGCCGGAGACGATCCTTGCGGTCACCTTTACCAATAAGGCGGCACGCGAGATGCGGGAGCGCGTACGCACGATGCTCGGAGACGATGCGTCCGTGCCATTTATCGCGACGTTCCACGGCCTCGGTCGAGAGATCCTTGAGCGGCACGGGTCGGTACTCGGCATCCCGCGCTATTTCAGCGTTTACGACCGTGATGATTCGGAGCGAGCGGTATCGGTGGCCCTCAAAGCACTCGATGTCTCGACCAAAGAGCTTTCACCGCGCGCGGTGCTCGGTCGCATCTCGCGCGCAAAGAACAGCGGCGTTCGCGCAAGCGAGTTTTATGAGAAGCAAGGGCGATCCGGTTTCGGTAACCGGATCGTGGCGGAGGTCTGGCTTCGTTATGAGAAGACCTTGAAAGAAGAGAAGGCGCTCGATTTCGACGATCTCATCGTGCTCCCGGTTAAGCTTCTCGAAGAGTATGCCGATATCCGAGCCGCGGCACAGGAGCGGTGGCGGTACCTTCACATCGATGAATATCAGGACACGAGCGCGCTTCAGGGGCGCCTCACGAACCTTCTTGCGACGAAACACAAGAACCTGTTCGTGGTGGGCGATATCGATCAGACTATCTATACGTGGCGCGGCGCGACGATCGAGAACCTGCTTGAATTCGACAAGACGTATCCGGAAGCCCAGACGATCATCCTCGAGCGCAACTATCGTTCGACGAAGACGCTCGTCGATGCGGCAAACGCGGTCATCGAGAAGAACAAGAACCGTAAAGAGAAACGTTCGACCACGGAGCAGGGCGAAGGTGAGCCGATCAAGGTGCATGTCGCGCCAAATGCGGAATTCGAAGCACGCTACATCGCGAAGGAGATCCGAAGACTCATGCAAAACGGCGTGAAGCCAGAGGATGTCGCGGTCCTGTTCCGGACAAACTTCCAATCACGCGCGCTCGAGGAAGGGCTTTTGCGAGAAGGGGTCCCGTACAAGCTGCTCGGTACGCGTTTCTTCGGACGCAAAGAAGTGAAAGACATGCTCGCGTGGATGCGCCTCGCGATCGATCCGTCACGCGAAGCCGACAAGATGCGCGCGGTTGCGAGCCCGTCGCGCGGTATCGGCGCAGTCACGCTCGGCAAGCTTGCAGCGGGACAGCGTGAAGCGCTTCGTCCGTCTGACCTCGCGAAAGTCGAAGCGTTCGAGAAAGTCGTCACTGAACTTGCCTCGGCTTCCGAGACGCTCACGCCATCGGAGTTTGTCCGGCTCGTTGCCGAGAAAAGCGGCATGAAACGAGCCCTCGTCGACGAGGGCAGTGCCGAAGACCATGAGCGATTCGAGAACATCGAAGAGCTCGCGTCGGTCGCAGCTCGGCATGATCATCTGCCGGGGAAGGAAGGCATCGCGCTCTTCTTGGCTGAAGCGGCGCTCGCAAGCGACCAGGACGAACTCGATCAGAATACGAAAAAAGGCGTGACACTCATGACCGTGCACGCGGCCAAGGGTCTCGAGTTCGATACCGTCTTCGTAACCGGTATGGAAGAGGGTCTCTTTCCGCACAGCGACATGGGGGATGGCAAACGTGATGATGAGGAAGAGCGCCGCCTTTTCTATGTCGCGATCACGCGCGCTAAGCGCCGCTTGTATCTTACGCTTGCGCGCGTGCGCAAGATCTATGGTATCGACAGTTATGCCGAACCCTCTTCATTCCTTGCTGATATCGATGACGCGCTCGTGCTTTATGATGAAAGCTATGATCAGACCTATGATAAAGGATGGATCATCGAGTAACCGACCGCGCGTCGTAGCGAAGAAATCACTCGGTCAGAATTTCCTCATGCATGCGCGCATCGCGGAGCGCATCGCGCTTACGGCGCCTATCACCAGAGAGTCGGTCGTACTTGAGATAGGTCCTGGTACGGGGATGCTCACCCGTGAGCTCTTGAAGAAGGCAAAGAAGGTCATCGCAGTCGAAGCTGATGACGAGCTTTTTGAGAAACTCAGGATCGATTTCGCCGAGACGATCGGAAAAGGGAGATTGGAACTCCATCACGGCGATGTCCGTACTTTTGACGCGGACAGTCTCCCAAAAGGTTATCTGCTTGTCGCGAACATCCCATACTACATTACCGGGGAAATATTCCGCATGTTTCTCGAGGCAAAGAATCAGCCGAGCACGATGGTGCTTCTCGTGCAGAAAGAGGTTGCAGAACGGATCGCTCGGTCGAAAAAAGAGAGCCTGCTCTCGCTCTCGGTGAAAGCCTACGGGACGCCGTCCTATGCGTTCACGGTGCCACGCGGAGCGTTTCATCCTGCGCCGAAGGTGGATTCGGCGGTCATTAAGGTGGAAGACATTTCACGCAAGAACTTTTCCTCTCAAGAAGAGGAAGACCGTTTCTTCAAGCTTATCCATGCCGGTTTCGCGCACAAGCGCAAGTTCGTGCGGAAAAACCTGACCGAGGCCGGACTTCGGGCGGGTGATTTGCCAGAAAAGGCGCGCGCGGAAGATCTTCCTCTCGCGACGTGGCTCGATCTTGCACGCATGCAGTGAGAATTGCACAGTTTGCAAGTAGACAAGGCGTCGTCCTCTAGGAGTATAGTGGTATACTAAAGAGCGAGTATGAACAGCGTCTCTTCTTCGCAGTGGCGTATCTTAACTGCAGCCGGCGTCTCTACTGTGCTCATCATAGGTGCCTACTTTCTCGCTCGCGGATTCGGCGCGCCGGACGCAGCAAAAGCTTCTTCGGAAAGCGAACTCCTTCAGGCCATCGCCACCAAAGATACGGATAATGACGGACTTACCGATTGGGAGGAAGCTCTTTTTGGCACCGACCCGAAGGTGGTCGACACGTTCCATCTCGGGATGACCGATGGAGAAGCGGCAGCAAAAGGTCTCATCGTGCCCAAAGCGATCGCTGACGCCGGCACAGCGACTACGACCCCGCGTGTCGCTATCGGCGACAGCTCTCTCCCAGCCCCCGTAGAGGGAACCCTCACGGCAGCTTTCGCAAAGAGTTTCTACACGCTTTATGTCGCTGCTAAGCAAGCAAAGGGCGGAGCCGACCTCACTCAAGACGAAATGTCAGGCGTTGCCAAGAAGGCGATAGCGAACCTCTCCGACTCCGTCAAAGCGGCTCCAAACTTTAAATCGGCGAGCGATCTCACTGTCTCGGGTTCTGGAGTTCAAGCGATGCTGACGTTTGCCGCAAGCGCCGAGGCGGTACTCCTTAAAAACACGAATACCGCGACTAAGGGAGAGCTTGCGCTTCTCAAGGACGCGATCACCAATAATGACCAGTCCGCATACGAACAGCTCGCATCGCTTGCTAAGGGGTATCGTGGTACAGCGGCAGGCCTCGCAGCGCTTCCTGTCCCGGAGGAGCTTGCTGCTACCGATCTCCTTCTCATAAACACGCTCATGCACATGGGCGAAATAACCAGCGATTTCGTGCATACGGATACCGACCCGCTCGCGGCAATCCTTGCGCTTCAGCAATACGTTCAAACCGCACAGAATCTCGGCAAGGCCTTCATAGATATCGGGCGCGTCTACGCTGCCTCCGGCATTTCGCTTCCAAACGGCACGCCAGGCGCTTTATTCGTGAACATGATCGCGGATATCGAGAGGGAGCAGGCTGCCGCGGCTAAGAAACCATGAGCACCCGCCTATTATCATCTGGTATCGCTTCGCTCATCATCGCGGCACTTGTCGTGCCGGCGGTGTTTTTCATAGCTCCGCCGCAAGCACACGCGATCCCGGTCACGGTCGTTGGTGATATTTCTTTCCCGAGCTCCGTTACTACGGCTTTAAAGACCACCTATACGGCGATCAAAGATACCCTTATCGAGATACATACTTACACCAGTGCGGCTGCAGATGTTGCACAATACATCAACACCTACGTGCTGGAGCCGCTTGCGTTTGTCATGTCGGGGCAGCTCATCAAGATGCTTACGGCAGCTGCCATCGGCTTTGTCATCGGCGAGGCGAACGGTACCGGCATACCCCAATTCATCACGGATGTGCATCGTTCGGTCCGGACTGTCGCTGACGGGCAAGCGCTTGCGTACCTCAAGCAGATAGGGCAGACAAACTCTCCGTTTGCGACGTCCATAGCGGCTTCACTTAATTCAGACTACCTGAGCAAGACGAGTTTGGCCGGTTTCTGGAAGCAGAATCTCTGCACGCTCGAAGCAGCTTCTCCAGACGTAAATGCCTATCTCAGGGGAAATTGGACGCAGGGTGGTATCGGCGCCTGGTTTACGCTCACGACGCAGGTCCAGAACGATCCGTACTCGCTTTACCTGCATACGCAAGAACAGCTTCATAATGTTGTCGGGCCGGGAGTGGGAGGCGCGACTGGTGCGAGGATTTCGGAACTCAATTGGGGTCAAGGATTCATGTCGTGGTGCGGCAATGCGCTTACGGAAGGATCTTCATGTAGCGATGTTAACGGTCGCGAGGGTACGATCAGCTCCGGAGGGGTATGTATCACGAGCGGCGCGGCAGCGGGGACCCAGTCCTGCAGCGACAAGTATGGAAATTTCGGCACAATCAATTCCGCAGGGCAATGCGTGGCGGACCCTTCATCCATCGTCGAAGGGTTTAATCCGGGAGATCCATGCACGCAAAGCGACGGTACCCCGGGACAGATCAAGACGCCAGGTTCGACGATCAAGTCCACTTTGGACAAAGTGCTTGGTGGGCAGCAGGATCAGATCGTTCGTATGGGAAACATCGGTCCTGAAATAAACGGCATACTTGGCGATATCGGAACCGTCTTCAATACGATCAATCTCGCATCTTCTCTCCTTGGAGGACATAATAGCCCAGGCGGTCTCCTCGGAGCGGGGAATATCTCCACGGGTCGGACGACATCGAGAATTACAGACTTGCAGACCTCGACCTCTACGCTCGGCATCACTACGCAGCAGATCTACAAAGACAACAAGGACTCGATCGTGGTCAATGCTGATACCGACATGAAGACACGGGTGAACCTGTATAAATCAGCATGGACCACCATAATGTCGTCTGCCAATACTGCATCATCTAGTCTCACATCCCTCGCTTCTTTCTGCACGAAGGCGGCTGATGATGCGGCTCGTCTCCAGTATCAGAATAACTATGGCAGCACCCCCACAGCCGCAGATATCGCTAAAGAGACTTCTCCGTTCATCACTGCCGCACGAGACCAGGCGAAGGAAGCTCAAAAAGTGATCTCCAGTGTCGTGGCGCCCGTTCTTGCGCAAGCGGCACTCGTCCCGGACATCATCGCCGCAGCGCTTGCTCAAGACGCGATCGTGCAAGACGAGCTTGCTACCGGTTCTACCAGCTATACGACCGATGCGGCGAAGCTCCGTACGATGTCGCCGACCTCTTCTGAAGTGGGTGATGCAGGATTTAACGCCACCAGGCTTGGAGCAGCTACGGCAGTTCCGGAGGGGTCCCTCTCGATCGCAGCCTCAGATTCAGTTCCTCTTGCCGATCAGATGAGCCTTCTGAGCACGAATGCAAGCGGATTGAAACAGACGGTGTGTACCCAAACAGCGAACAATAATGCTCCGTAGGCCTATGACGCGCTCTCTCCTCGCCGCGATTGCCGTCCCGATACTCTTTCTTGGCGCGGCTATCCTGACGCCGCAGGTCGTATGCGCTGCAAGCGCTTCTGATGTAGGGAAATCCTGTAGCAACGACGCGGGCGGCACGGGAACGTACAAGGACACCGGCGGAGGTAATATCCAGTGCGTCGTGACTAGCGACCCGGTTGCTGACCTTTCGCAACAGCCGGACGCACACACTCCCGACAATCCGACGGATTTCAAGAAGGATTCCGATTCGGTTTTCAATACGGTCATGATCAAGATCATGAGCCTCTTCGCATGGCTCGTCGGCGTTTCTGCGCTTACGCTCGATAATGCCGTGTACTACACCGTGGTCACGATGGGAGGTTACGTACACGAACTCGCAGCGGTCGGTGTCACCTGGCGGATCCTGCGCGACATCGGGAACATCCTGCTCATCTTCGGGTTCCTTGCGATAGGCATCTCGATCATCCTAAGCACCGAGCGGGTGGGTTTCGGGAAGAAGATGCTCCCAGGGCTCCTCATCGCGGCGGTCTTCATCAATTTCTCTCTCTTCATAACCGAAGCGGTCATCGACGCAGGGAATCTTTTCGCGACGCAATTCTACACGCAGATAAACGGCGGTAACCCGGCTTCACCGTCGAGTTTAGCCGGTTCGAATTCAATCGTCGATGTCGCTCGCACGGCGGGAAGTCAAGGCATCAGTAACAAGATCATGGCACAGCTCGGCCTCCAGACCATCTACGGGGATGCGCTCGGTCAGAATACGCAGGTATTCAAGGGTGCTAACCCATTCCTCATAGGTTTTTTGGGCATCCTGCTCTTTCTTACGACCGCGTTCGTGATGTTTTCGCTCGCGTTCATCCTTATCGCGCGATTCGTAGCGCTCATCTTCATTATTATCTTGGCCCCGGTTGGCTTTGCCGGCCTCGCGATTCCTCAGTTGAAGAGTGTTGCGGGGAAGTGGTGGGGAGCCCTTTTCGAACAGACTCTTACCGCTCCGGTGCTCCTTCTCATGCTTTATGTGGCGCTCGCTGTTATTACCGATAAGCAGTTTCTGCCGGGTTTCGGACTCTCTGGTCCTGGGGCGGCAGGTGCCGCGACCGGGTTCGTAGATGGCGCGAATCTTGTCGCTTTCGGCAGCTTCATCCTTTCGTTCATCGTTGCGATGGGGCTTCTGCTTGCCGTGACGGTCTTTGCGAAGCAGCTCTCTGCGTTCGGGGCGGGTTGGGCGACGAAGGGTGCTAGCATGGCGTCTTTCGGCGCGACAGCCTGGGGTGCCCGTCTTGTTGGAGGAGGTGTTGGCAGGGGCCTCAACAGCCGTTTGATGCGAGCACAAGCTTCAAAGAGCGGTGTCTTGGGTCTTGCTGCAAAAACGGCTGTATTTACCGGGCGTGGTATAGAGAATCGGACTTATGACGTTCGGAATCTGAAGACAGTGCAAGGTGTCCTGAGCGGCTCTGTGCTCGGCGTATCAACAGGGGTTGCCGCCGGATCATCCGTAACCGCGGGAGAGGCGGTTAAGAAGGCCGAAGAAGCAGCGAAGAAGTACAAGCCGTTCTCGGGAGAATGGTGGCGCGACACACAAAAAGAATACGAGAAAGCAGCTAGCGAGCGTGAGAGGGAGAAAAAACTTGCATCGCCGGGTACGCCTGATTTCAAGAAAGAACTGAATAAAATGTCTGAGGAAGAGCTTGCAGAACTCAAGGGTATTCGCCAAGGATTGGCCGATTTCGTTCATGTGCTTTCCCCTGCAAAATATGATTCCCTTTCCAAAAGCTCGAAGCTCCTTGCTGGTGAAAAAGACAAACTTGCGAAAACTTGGAATAGTCAGTTTGAGATTGATCCAAATACGGGCGTTAATAATGCTGTGGCAACTATCGGGCGCTTTAGCACTGAAGAGGTCGCGGGGCTTAAAGGGGCTGTGCTTACTAAGCCAAACGTCGTTGCAGCGCTAGGGGTAAATGAATTCGAGAAGATTCGCAGCAAGGGCTCTCTCACGAAGGACGAACGTCGAGAAATCCGTAACCAAATGAATGCCGCTGCGCAAGCTAATCCAACCTACGCACAAGAAATTGCAGATTACTTCAATCCGGCAAATGACGTGGGTGAATCTCGCGATAAATACTGGAACGTATAATAAAATTTGACCCATGAAAGATCTTTCTCTAGAGGAGGCAGGACGTTGGATGGATGCGGCACCCAAGATGGTGCAGGATGCAGTCACGAACCCTGTAACTCAACAGGTGCTAAGTGAGATCAGTGGGCGATATGCGCTCCATATCGATGTAAGCGGACTGCTTGAGAAGCTCACGAGCTATACGCTTATAGGCTATATCGGCCCGCAAGATTTCTTCAGGGAGTTGCAAGCCTCTGGAGTTTCCGAGAAGGAAGCTCGAGAGATCATGGATGAGATTAATAAGAAGATTTTCATGCCGCTACGCGATGCGGAACGAAAGGAGGCGCCGGAGGCTATGACGCCGGCTCCTGCGCCCAAGCCTGTTTCCGCTCCGCGTCCTGCCGTCCCAAGCACTCCATCCTCGCTTCCTCCGCGTGCGGTTTTGCCTACGCGCCCAGTGATTAACCTACTTGAGGATCATGAGGAGCCAAGCATCCATTTTCCTCCGCTTCCTTCAGTAATACCCCAGGTAGCAGCACCCGCGCCCGTGTCTGCGCTCGCTCAGGCATCTATCCCGCGATCTGAGGCGATAGTGCAGCCCCAGAACCTCCCAGGCTCATTCCCACCTGTTCCCGTACCCGAAACGGCCACTTCTCACGAACCGGTAGCACCAGCTCCTGCCCCAGCACCAGCTCCGCTTACGCCGGCAAAGCCTGTGGTTGCCCAACCTGTGGTTCCGTCGGTGCCGCCCATTACTTCCTATTCGGTCGATCCATACCGCGAGCCGATCGACGAGAAGAACGGCTAGCCTATATAGGCCAGAGTTGCGTTAATTAGCGTCTTCCTTTATAGTTCTTCCTGACCCTCTCGGGTCTTCTTTTACTGCCAAGCGATTCCGAGGAAAGGCGAAACTAACGTTTCGCCTTTCCGAGGAGAGCGCAGGGAGAAAACCCATTTACTACATGGCAACCATCAACCAGCTTACGAAGAAAGGGCGCAAGACTCGCACGTCGAAGACGAAAGTGCCTGCGCTTGCCCGCGGCTTTAACGCGCTCAAGAACCGCCCGACTTCGTACGCTTCGCCTTTCAAGCGTGGTGTTTGCACGAAGGTGACCACGAAGACCCCTCGCAAGCCGAACTCGGCTATCCGTAAGATCGCTCGCGTACGCCTCACTAACGGCATGGAAGTGACCGCCTACATCCCAGGCGAGACTCATAACCTTCAGGAACACTCGGTGGTGCTTCTGCGCGGCGGCCGTGTGAAGGACATCGGCGTACAGTACACGATCGTGCGCGGCAAGCTCGATGCTTCGGGCCTCGAGAAGCGCCGCACCGCTCGCTCGCGCTACGGTTCCAAGAAGCCGAAGGCATAATTATTTCCGTAATATTCACTCATGCGTCGACCTCTTAAAAAGCAGCGAACCTGGCGTCCGGACCTCAAGTACGGATCGGAGACGCTTACGCGTTTCATCAATGCCGTCATGTGGAGCGGCAAGAAGGATATCGCACGCGGTATCGTCTACGATGCGCTCGCAAAGATCGAGACAGAAGGGAAGGATCCGCTTGAGACCTTCGAGGCAGCGCTCCGCAATGCCTCGCCCTTGATGGAAGTGCGTTCCCGCCGCGTCGGCGGTGCCAACTACCAGGTTCCGCGCGAAGTCCCGCAGAACCGCCGTCTCGCGCTCTCGTTCCGCTGGATTATCAACGCTGCCCGCAACAAGAAGGGTAAGCCGATGGCTGAGAAGCTCGCGACCGAGCTCTTGCTCGCCGCAAACAACGAAGGCGACGCAGTGAAGAAGAAGGAGGATGTCCACCGCATGGCCGACTCCAACAAGGCCTTCGCCCACTTCGCGTGGTAATCGCTACGAACTGAAAGCAAAAAAGCCCCGCATTGCGGGGCTTTTGTTTAGGCGATTTAGTGAGGACGTCTCGACAATAGGTCTGCCAGCTGCATGAGCGGCTGGACGTAAGGTCCTTTCGCTCTGTCGGAAGGTGAAAAGTTCATATCGTCCTCGATAGGCAATGGTAGCCAACGGTTTGACCTCCGTTTCTCTAGAACGAAGGCGGTCCCAAAAAGATCATGTAAATACGAAAGCTCGGTTTCCGGCAATTTCTCCAAATCCTGCTTGCTCATCGAAATGAGCCGCTCCGCTTCAGCAGATGCTTCGCTCAAAAGATCTTCGGGTTTCTTGAATCTCTTTTGCATCCTTCGGATTGACTCGATTCCGACGAGCGTAAAAGCGTCACGAATCTTAGATTTAGGAGGCATCGTTGTTCTCCAAGGTTGTTGGTCTGTAATATATGATACAACTAAAATAATAAAATGCAAAAATTGAGAACCCGCCGTATGGCGGGTTCGGTTAGAGGGTTTTGCAGTGGGCGCTTTCGGCGACAGAAAGCGCCTCACCATACTCGGTGTAGCCTTGGTCGACCGCAGCGCGGAGGACCGAGACCGCCTGAGTGAGGGTCCCATGAGAAAGAGCGACAACCGGGTCGACTCCGTTAAGTAGGTTAGAAAAGTGGTCAGCCTGCACAATGAGGGGGTCCTCAAACGCTTCGGTATGCATGGTATGTCTCCCGGGTGGCAACTGTTCCTATCGCAGGATACCGGCTGCAGGCACTCTTTGCAATTCTCGGAAGTTGGGCTATGCTTCGGATAACGCTTCGGCGGGCTTTTTATTTCTTTATCCTTCTCTCATGAATCGCGATTATCCACTCGAAAAGGTGCGCAACTTCGGTATCTTCGCCCACGTTGACGCGGGTAAGACCACCACGTCTGAACGCGTGCTCTTCTACACGGGCTCCCAGCACAAGATCGGCGAGGTGCACGAGGGTCAGACGACTACCGACTGGATGGAACAGGAGCGCGAGCGCGGTATCACCATCACCGCAGCTGCTATCACCTGCTTCTGGAGCAAGACGCAAGAGAAGGACAAGAAGGATGCATCAAAGAAGTACCGCTTCAACATCATCGACACCCCGGGACACATCGACTTCACCGCAGAGGTGCAGCGTTCGATGCGCGTGCTCGATGGCGGTATCGCCGTGTTCGACGGTGTCGCCGGCGCTGAGCCGCAGTCTGAGACCAACTGGCGCTACGCCGATGAGGCGAACGTGCCGCGTCTCTGTTTCATCAATAAGCTCGACCGCACGGGCGCATCGTTCGAGCGCTCTTACGCATCGATCCTCGACCGCCTCTCGCCGAAGGCGATCCGTTTCCAGATCCCGATGGGCGAGGAAGCCGAGCATGAGGGTTCTATCGACCTGCTCGCGATGAAAGCCTACACCTTCACGGGCAACATGGGCGAGGAAGTCATCGAAGGCGAGATCCCGGAGAAGTACCGTGCGGATGCAGAGAAGTATCACAAGGAGCTCATCGAGCGTATCGTCGAGCAGGATGATGACGCGATGAACGCGTACCTTGAGGGTACGGAGCCGAGCTACGAAGAGGCGAAGAAGCTTCTCCGCAAGGGTGTGATCGCAAACGAGATCTTCCCGGTCTACTGCGGTAGCGCACTCAAGAACAAGGGCGTCCAGCTCGTACTCGACGGCGTCGTCGATTTCCTCCCGTCGCCGCTCGATGTCCCGCCGGTAACCGGTATCAATCCGAAGACGGGTGACCCGGTCGAGCGTCATGCTGCTGACGACGAGCCGTTCACGGCACTCGCCTTCAAGCTCCAGACCGACCCGTTCGTGGGAGCGCTCACCTTCTTCCGCGTATACGCGGGTACCGTCTCGGCCGGTTCGTACATCTACAACGCCTCGACGGGCACCAAGGAACGCCTCGGCCGCATCGTGCGTCTCCAGGCCGATAAGCGTGAAGAAGTGCAGCAGGTCTTTGCCGGTGAGATCGCGGCAGCCGTGGGTTTGAAGGATACGAAGACCTCGCACACGCTCTGCGACGAAGCAAGCCCGATCGTCCTCGAGGAGATCAAGTTCCCTGAGCCGGTGGTGTCGCTCCGTATCGAGCCGAAGACCAAGGCTGACCAGGAGAAGATGGGTGTCGCACTCCGCAAGCTCGCTGACGAGGACCCGACCTTCAAGGTGTCGACCGACGAGGAGACCAACGAGACCATCATCTCGGGCATGGGCGAGCTCCACCTCGAGATCCTCGTGGACCGCATGAAGCGTGAGTTCAGCGTCGAAGCGAACGTCGGCAAGCCGCAGGTGGCCTATCGCGAGACGATCCAGGGATCGTCGGAAGCCGAAGGCAAGTACATCAAGCAGACCGGCGGACGCGGTCAGTACGGCCACGTGAAGATCCGCATGAAGAAGCTCGAACCGCTCACGGAAGAGCAGATGGAAAAGCTTCCGAAGAACGTCTCGCGCGAAGACCATTTCGAATTCGTGAACAACATCAAAGGCGGTGTCATTCCGCAGGAGTACATCCCGGCAGTGGAGAAGGGTATGCGCGAGTCGATGAGCCGCGGTATCCTCGCCGGCTTCCCGATCGTGGACGTCTCGATCGACCTCTACGACGGCTCGTACCACGATGTCGACTCTTCGGAAATCGCCTACAAGATCGCCGCATCGATGGCCTTCCAGGATGCCGCACAGCGCGCGCAGCCGGTCATCCTCGAGCCGATCATGAAAGTCGAGGTGGTGGTGCCGGAGCAGTTCATGGGCGATATCACAGGCTCGCTTTCCGGCAAGCGCGGTCAGATCGAGGGCATGGATGATCGCGGTATGAACAAGGCGGTCCACGCGCTCGTTCCGCTCTCGGAGATGTTCGGCTATACGACCACGCTCCGCTCGATGACCGAAGGTCGCGGCAGCATGACCATGGAGTTCGATCGCTACGATGTCGTTCCGCGCAACGTCGCAGAAGAGATCATCGCTTCTCGCAAGTCGTAAACGACAAGCACATATAAGAAAGCACGCGGCCGCCCGAAAGGGCGGCCGCGTGCTTTTCTTTGTGTTTACGCGCCAATGAGCTGATACACCGCGCAGCGCATGATCTCGGGCACAGCATCGCCTTTTACCGCTTCGTTTATCTTGTCGAGCTCAGTGTGAGCGCTACGACTATCATATGAGTATAGATACTCGCCCTCGATGTACGAGAGCTTCTTTCCCTCCATATCCTTCACGTATCCGTCGCTCACATAGCCGATCTTCTCGTAATTATGGTCGCGTACGTACTCTTCCTCCACATACCCTATGACCTGCCCGTCGCGTCGTACTTTTCCGCCTTCGATTTCAATCATGAGCACATGGTACCACGTACCCGATATCCCGATTGTTGCATTCCCAAAAGGGTTCCCGTATAGTTACCTATAACGCATCTTGGCGTCGCTCTTTGGCTTGTCCTGCAATTCTGTTTCGACGGGCCGAGAGCTTATTCCGGCTCAGGCCGGGATAATTCGTGATTTATTCGAAATTATCATTAATTATCCGATTACATATGGCAGCAGAATTTGATCGCAGCAAGCCTCACATGAACGTCGGTACCATCGGTCACGTCGACCATGGTAAGACCACGCTCACCGCAGGCATCCTCAACGTCCTCTCGAAGCTCGGCAACGGCTACAATGCCCGCATCGAGAACGTTGACGCTATTGACAGCGCACCGGAAGAGAAGGCGCGCGGTATCACCATCGCACTCCACCACTCGGAGTACGAGACCCCGAACCGTCACTACGCTCACATCGACGCTCCGGGTCACGCCGACTACATCAAGAACATGATTACCGGTGCCGCCCAGATGGACGGTGCAGTTCTCGTGGTCGCCGCAACTGACGGCGTGATGCCGCAGACGCGCGAGCACATCCTCCTTGCAAAGCAGGTGGGTCTTAAGAAGCTCATCGTCTTCCTCAACAAGGTAGACATGGTGACCGAGCCGGATCTCATCGACCTCGTCGAGGAGGAAATCCGCGAGCTCCTCACCAAGCAGGGCTACGACGGCGCAAATACGCCGATTATCCGCGGTTCCGGTCTCAAGGCGCTTGAGGCTACGGACGTGAACGATGAGTACGCTCAGAAGGTCAAGGAGCTCGTCGATACGATGGACACCTACTTCGATCTCCCGGCTCGCGAGACGGACAAGCCGTTCCTCATGCCGATCGAGGACATCTTCTCGATCGAAGGTCGCGGCACCGTGGTTACGGGTCGTATCGAGCGCGGTATCGTCAAGGTCGGTGAGGAAGTCGAGATCGTCGGTATCAAGCCGACCGCCAAGACGACCGTCACCGGCGTCGAGATGTTCAACAAGCAGCTCTCGGAAGGTCAGGCAGGCGACAACGCCGGCATCCTCCTCCGCGGTACGAAGAAGGAAGACGTGCACCGTGGCCAGGTTCTCGCGAAGACGGGTTCGGTCACGCCGCACACCGACTTCGAGGCAGAGGTGTACATCCTTTCCAAGGATGAAGGCGGTCGCCACACGCCGTTCTTCACGGGCTACAAGCCGCAGTTCTACATCCGCACCACGGACGTCACCGGCGAGGTGACCCTTCCGGAAGGTAAGGAGATGGTCATGCCGGGCGACACGGTCACCTTCAAGGTGAAGCTCACCGCCCCGGTCGCGCTCGAAGAGCAGCAGCACTTCGCGATCCGCGAAGGCGGTCGCACGGTGGGTGCAGGCGTTGTCACCAAGATCACGGCATAAGCCGGTTTACTCGAGGATTCCTATGGAAACGGAAACGAAATCTAAGGCAAAGCGAGGGGCAAAGAAGGATGTTGCCGCACAGGCTGAGCACAAGCTCCGCATCCGCGTCCGCGCCTACGAGCACAAGATCCTCGATCTCTCGGTGAAGCAGATCATGGATACCGCAGCCCGCTTCGATGCAGTCATCGTCGGCCCTGTGCCGCTTCCGACTGAGATCAAGCGCTGGACCGTGAACCGTTCGAGCTTCGTCCACAAGGACGCACGCGAGCAGTTCGAGATGCGCATCCATAAGCGTCTCATCGACATCCTGAATCCCTCATCGAAGGTGGTGGAGGCCCTCACGAACCTCAGCCTCCCTTCCGGCGTCACGATCGACGTCAAGATGGTCTAACTAGGTTCAATCGAGCCAAAAAACGAAAACCGCCCTCCGGGGCGGTTTTCGTTTTTCTTGCATATTTTCACGAGCTCGTGTAGAGTGCTTCTAAACGCTACGTACCCCTCTTGAGGGAGACCAATGGCAAAACGCGCGCTAGAGCCGTTTGCCTACGCGCGTTTTGCTTTACCTCATGAAATTCATCCTCGCCACCAAAGAGAACATGACCCGCATCTTCACGGATGACGGGCGTGCCTACGCAGGTACGATTCTTTCGGTCGCGCCTATGACCGTCACCCAGGTGAAGACCGCGGAAGGGAAGGACGGCTACGCTGCCGTACAGGTTGGTGCTGGTGAGCGTCGCGAGAAGAACGTCTCGAAGGCGGTTCTCGGTCACACGGGAGGTAAGGCATACGCGGCTATCCGCGAATTCCGTGATGGTGATGCCGCTGAGGTCGGTTCGGCACTCGACGCCTCGGTCTTCGCGATCGGTGACACCGTACAGGTCTCAGGCCTTACCAAGGGTAAGGGCTTCGCAGGCGTCGTGAAGCGTCATGGGTTCCATGGCGGTCCGCGCAGCCACGGTCAGAAGCACACCGAGCGCGCTCCTGGTTCGATCGGCGGTTCCGGCGGTCGCGCCGGCGGTCGCGTCGTGAAGGGCAAGCGCATGGCTGGCCGCATGGGTACGGACCGTGTCACGGTCAAGAACCTCAAGGTCCTCGCGGTCGATGCGAAGGAAGGGAAGATCATCATCTCGGGTGCCGTCCCGGGTCATCGCGGTACGCTCCTCGAGGTCGTCTCTGCATAATTTGAATACTATGGCTACCGAAAAGAACATCACCAAGAAGGCCGCACCATCGCTTGAGATGCCTGTCTACTCGATGGACGGCGCAAAGGTCGGCACGACCACTCTTCCGGAGAACCTCTTCGGTGTGGCATGGCGTCCGGACCTCGTCCACCAGGTGACGACCGCGATGCAGGCGAACCTTCGCCAGAACCGCGCTCACACCAAGGATCGCTCCGAGGTCTCTGGTAGCAACAAGAAGCCGTGGAAGCAGAAGGGTACCGGTCAGGCTCGTGTCGGTCAGAAGCGCTCTCCGATCTGGCGCCATGGCGGTATCACGTTCGGTCCGCGCAACGATCGCGACTACAGCGAGAAGATCAACCGCAAGATGCGCGTCGGCGCTCTCCTCTCGATCCTCTCGAAGAAGGCCAAGGATGGCGAGATCATCCTCGTCGACAAGTTCGCTTTCGCTGAGCCGAAGACGGCTACGGCAAAGACCGCGCTCAAGAAGCTCGCCGAGGGGGCAGCTGCAGAGGCGCTCGTCTCGAAGAAGAAGAATGCCGCGCTCCTCGCCCTTGCTGCGTACGACACGAACGCGATCAAGAGCTTTGCGAACTTCGGCAACGTCTCGACCGAAGAGATCCGTAACCTTAATCCGCTTGCCGTCATGACGGCGAAGTATCTCATCATCGAGAAGCCGGAGGAGGCATTCGAGTCTCTCCGTTCCCGCGCAGCGGCTAAATAAACGAGTATGGCTATCTTTGGAGACAAAAAGAAGGAGAAGAAGGACAAGGTGGCGCAGAAGCGCTACGCCCATGCGACCGTGACGCCGCAGGGCGGTGCGCACGACATCATCCGCGCCCCGTGGTTCTCTGAGAAGGCGCTCCTTGGGACCGAGAAGGGCGTGTACGCTTTTGCGGTCGCGCCGCGCGCGACCAAGGCGCAGATAGCGGGTGCCATCAAGGAGATTTACAATGTTTCGCCGAAGGCCGTCCGCCTCGTCAACCTCCCGGCAAAGGCGAAGTCGCTTCGCACGCGTCGCGGCATCGGCATGCGTTCCGCACGCGCGAAGGCCTATGTGTACCTCAACGAAGGGGACACCATCCAGTTTGCATAATCCAATCGCGTATGAAAACTTATCGTCCCACAACCAAGAGCCGTCGCTCCATGACCAGCCTCCCGTTCAAGGAGCTTCTTTCGGGTGACGCGCCGCACAAGGCGCTTCTCGCCAAGAAGAAGCGTCAGGGCGGTCGTAACGGCGCTGGCCGCATCACCATGCGCCATCAGGGCGGCGGACATAAGCGCCGTCTCCGCGACATCGATTTCTCGTACGATAAGAAGGGCATTCCGGCTAAGATCGAGACGATCGAATACGATCCGTTCCGTTCAGCATTCATCGGCATCGCGCTCTATCGCGACGGCGAGCGCCGCTACGTCGTCCTTCCGAAGGGAGTCGCGGTCGGTGATACGTTCATCGTCGCCGAGGACGCACCACTTACGGTCGGCAACCGCCTTCCGCTCGGCAAGATCCCGGTCGGTACGTCCGTCTACAACATCGAGATCGCTCCGGGTACCGGCGCATCGCTCGTCCGTTCGGCAGGCAACTTCGCCGAAGTGGTCGCGCATGACGCAGGTTACGCGCAGGTCAAGCTTCCGTCGACCGAAGTGCGCAAGATCTCTGACCTCTCTTGGGCTTCGATCGGTGCGGTCGGCAACGAAGAGCACAACCTTGTCGTGATCGGCAAGGCAGGTCGCAGTCGCTGGATGGGTATCCGCCCGACCGTCCGCGGTTCGGTCATGAACCCGGTCGATCACCCGCATGGCGGCGGTGAAGGTCGCCAGGGTCGTGGTCTCCGCCGCGCAAAGAGCAAGTGGGGCAAGCCCACCGGCAAAGGTCAGAAGACCCGTACGCCGAAGAAGTACAGCAACGTCTTCATCGTCTCTCGCCGCAAGGTTGGCAAGCGCAAGAAGGGTTAATTCCCATATAAAACGAACCGCCGCGATATCGCGGCGGTTCGTTTTATATTCAGTAGATCGGTTTCAGGATGCTTGAGAATGTCGAGAGGGGAAGGCGTAGGGTCTGCGGACCGTCGGCAAACGATGCGACCTGGTAGGTATCGAAAAGGAAGACGATATCAGCATTATCGATGAAGAAATTCTCGAAATTCTTAGTATCAGGCGTCGTGCCCTTTTCTATAAAGACCGCATCTGCAGTGGGACCGATGACCTCAGGAAGCTTTGCGCGGCTTATGCGCGAAAGAGCTTCAAGATAGTCGCTCTCTCCTTTAAAAATGTCCGAAAGCGTAAGCTCTTTGCCTGTTGCGGTGTCGAACGTGAAAGTCTTGAAACGCGTATTCCCGTGTACTCCCTCAGTGTCCTCGTAGATCGTGTAGATGTAGGAAACGGTGTGAGGCGAAGAGGAGATGAGGTAGCGGATAAGCAGCGTTTCCTTGCGTTTTTGGGCAGTTGCAGGCGCTGCGGCCTTGAACGCCGCTATCGTATCGCCTAGGAAGCGATGCATGGAAACGATGGCGGCCTTATCGGCGGCGGTGCTAAGCGGCGTACTGTTCGCATAGTTTGCGACGATGTCATAGACCGGCGTCTGTTCCGTGTAGAGATTGCCAGAAAGCTCCGGCGGGTGCAGACGAGCCGTAGAGGGTGCCCGCAGGGCCCAGGCCGCAAAAGCGGCGACCAAAACGAGGAGAACAGCGCTGCCGATGACTTTCTTATTCATGCAAGCAGTGTAGCAAAAGCACGCAAAAGTTAAAAAATTTGCAGGAAGGCCCCGCTGCCATTACTCTGAATATCAGAGTCGCATGGTGCGACAAAATATTGAGGAGGTTGTATGACTGAAGATTACCCCACTCCAGGAATCAAAAGTATCCAAACGAATCTGGATGCGATCCTTGAGGCCTCGGCCGGCAAGTATAACCGACCGATCATCTGGACTATCGATCCAGAGTACAGAGGACCGATTTTCCTCGGTGTGCTTGTGTCAGCGTACGATTATTTTGAGCAGAAGGAGGATTCGCGAGGGGTGTCCAATAGTCACCACTGGGGCTTGGAGCTCCGTTTTCGTAGGTGCCAGGAGACGCTCAGAACGCTCATCTGTGCTCGCTAGACCGCCCCGCAAGGGGCGGTCAGTTTCTTTTCGGACCAGGTTTGCCGTAAAAGTTGACTCTTTGTGCAGCTTCCTGTATCTTTCCTTGTATCCCGCTGTGCGGGCTTTTCCTTACTGTTGTATGTCTCGCTCACTCAAGAAAGGGCCTTATGTGGACGCAAAACTCCTCAAAAAGCTCATCGATAAGAAACCGGCTACTGCCGGGGTTATTAAGACGTGGGCCCGCGCAAGCCAGATAAGCCCCGAGATGGTCGGCTTCACCTTCGGGGTACACAATGGTAAGCAGCACATCGAGGTCCTGGTCTCTGAGGAGATGGTGGGCCACCGCTTGGGCGAATTCTCGCCGACGAAGAAGTTCGTCCGTCACGGCGGTAAGATGCAGAAAGAGCTCGAACAGAAGCGCCAGCAGGCCGAAATCGCCGCCGCAAAGGCAGCAAAGGCTGCTCCGGCGCCTAAGAAGAAATAATCATGGCCAACGCGACACTCCAGAGCTATAACCAGTCTCCGCGCAAAGTCCGCCTGGTGACGGATCTCGTGAAGGGCAAGAAAGTCCCGGCCGCGCTTACCGCGCTTGAGTTCTTGCCGCGCCGCGCCGCAGAACCGGTCGCAAAGCTCATCAAGAGCGCAGCGGCTTCCGCTAAGGCAGAAGGGAAGAACCCCGAGGAGCTTAAGGTTGCTTCGATTACCGTCGAGAGCGCTGGCATGATGAAGCGGTACATGCCTCGCGCTTTCGGTCGCGCTGCACCGATCCGCCGCCGCAAGAGCCGTGTGAAAGTCACGCTCGCCTAACATTTACTATGACGCACACCTCACATCCGTATGCTCATCGTCTCGGCATCATCCGCGACTGGAAGAGTCGTTGGTTTGCTGCTGACTCGAAGAGCTATCGCGAGAACATCAAGGTCGACGAGACCATCCGCCGCTTCCTCACGAAGCGCTTGCGCGGTACGTACACCTCGAACATCGAGATCGAGCGTTCGGCAAACGAGCTCCGCGTCGTGCTTCACACGGCACGTCCGGGTCTCGTGATCGGCCGCTCCGGCGAGAACGCAGAGAAGCTTCGCAAGGAGCTCGCTACGGTGGTGCGTACAGTCGCTCCGGCAGACCGCCGCACGTTGAAGCTCGATATCATCGAGATCCGTCAGCCTGAGACCGATGCAGCAGTCGTCGCCTACATGGTGGCCGAAGGCCTCGAAAAGCGCATGCCGTTCCGCCGCATCCTCAAACAGACGGTCGAGAAAGTCATGGCAGCTCGCGAGGTCCAGGGTGTCCGTATCGCGGTTTCGGGTCGCTTGGGCGGCGCTGAGATGAGCCGTAAGGAGGAGCTCAAGAAGGGCCGCATCCCGCTTCAGACCTTCCGTGCGGATATCGATTTTGCACACGAGAAAGCGTATCTCCCGTACGGCGTGATCGGCATCAAGGTTTGGATCTATCGCGGCGATATCTACGAAGATAAGCGTGCCCAGGTCCACTTCGGTGAGACGCCGGCACGCGGTTAATCTATAGGCATATGTTGTTTCCTAAGAAAGTAAAACATCGAAAGTGGCAGACGCAGCGCATGAGCGAGAAGCGTCTCGCGCGTCCTGATACGCGCGGCGTTGACGTCGTATTCGGCTCCTTCGGTTTGAAGGCTATTACCGCTTCGCGCATGACGAGCAATCAGATCGAGGCGGCTCGTAAGGTGCTTACCCGCGCGACCGCGAAGACCGGCAAGCTTTGGATCCGCGTCTTCCCAGATCGCCCGGTTACCGGCAAGCCGGCTGAAGTCGGCATGGGTAGCGGTAAGGGCGATCCGAAGCACTACGTCTTCCAGGTGCGCCCGGGCCGCATCCTCTTCGAGATGGACGGCGTGCCGGAAGCTACCGCGCGTGAGTACCTGCGCAAGGCAGGCATGAAGCTCCCGATGAAGGTAGCGGTCGTCGAACGCAAATAATTGCTTTTTTCATACTAGTATGGCAAAAAAAGAAGTAATGACGACGAAGACGGATCAGGAGCTCAAGAAGCTCCTTGCTGAAACGCGCGCCAAGTTGCGTGAAGTACGCTTTACGGCAGCAGGTGCTCGCGCAAAGGACAGCGACGCGCCGAAGAAGCTCCGTGCAACGATTGCCCGCATCCTTACCGAGCAGAACGCTCGCGTCACCGCATAAATTTTATGGAAGAAAAAACCACACGCCCCCAGACTTTCGTAGGCACCGTCGTGAAGACGGCGATGCAGGACACGGCTACGGTCCAGGTCGACCGCTACGTGAAGAACGCGAAGTATCAGAAGTATCTCGTCCGTTCGAAGAAATTCCTCGCGCACAATCCGGGCAATACCGCCAAGGTCGGCGATACGGTGACGATCGTCGCCACGAGCCCGATCAGCAAGCGCAAGAGCTTCATCATCGATGCAGCGAAGACCGTCTCGGGCGGGAAAGAAGCCGAATAACCTATGTTGCAGCCTCAATCCATCGTCAAAGTAGCAGATAACTCCGGCGGCAAGATCGCACGCGTCTTCAAGGTGCTCGGTGGCAGCAAGCGTCGTTACGCTGAGATCGGCGACACGGTCGTCGTCTCGATCCAGACGGCGGAGCCGCGCAAGGCGGTAAAGAAGAAGGATATCTACAAGGCGATCGTCGTACGTCAAGCAAAGCCGTTCGGCCGTAAGGACGGTTCGTACGTGCGTTTCGACGAGAATGCGGTCGTGCTCATCGAGAAGCAGGGCAAGGAGATGGGGCCGAAAGGGAACCGTATCTTCGGTCCGGTGCCGCGCGAACTCTCAGAGATGGGCTGGCACTCGATCGTTTCGCTCGCTCCTGAAGTCGTCTAATTCATTCACGTATGCACGTCAAAAAAGGAGATACCGTCAAGGTCATAGCAGGAAAGGATAAAGGGAAGACCGGCACGATCGTGCGCGCCCTTCCGAAGTTCGGCAAGGTCGTCGTCGAAGGCGTCGCTATCGCGAAGCGCCATGTGAAAGGTCGTGCAGGCCAGGTCGGCCACATCGCGGAACGCCCGCAGCCGATCGATGCTTCAAACGTCGCACGTATCGAAAAATAATATGTCTATTTCAAAGGAAAAACAGAAGACGGTCTACGAGGCCATGAAGGACACGTTCGGTTATACGAGCGTGATGCAGACGCCGCGCGTCGAGAAGATCATCGTCTCCTCGGGTGTCGGTAAGAAGCGTGATCAGAAGCAGATCGATCTCATTTCTGACCGCCTCGCGAAGATCACGGGCCAGAAGGCCTCTCCGCGCCCGGCACGTCTCTCGATCGCATCGTTCAAGGTGCGTCAGGGCGACATCGTCGGTCTTCAGACGACCCTTCGAGGCGCGCGTATGTATGACTTCCTCGATAAGCTCATCCATATCGCTCTTCCGCGCACGCGCGATTTCCGCGGCCTGAAGGCTACGGCGATCGATGACATGGGGAACTACACCCTCGGTATCAAGGAAAGCTCGATCTTCCCGGAAACCGCAGATGAGGACCTCAAGGATGTCTTCGGGCTCGCGATCACGATCGTGACCTCAGCCAAGTCGAAGGCTGAAGCAGAAGCGCTCCTTCGCCATATCGGCATGCCGCTCGTCGTTGACGCAGAGGTAAAACGCTGATAATCTGAGCCTTACGCTCTTCTGGAGCCTTTATTTTTATGGCAAAAAAGTCACAACTCGCACGCGCCGACAAGAGGGCAAAGCTTGTCACGAAGTACGCAGAAAAGCGTGCGGCGCTTAAGGCTGCCGGTGACGTCGCAGGCCTCCAGAAGCTCCCGAAGAATTCCTCGCCGGTCCGTATCAAGAACCGCTGCGCCATCACAGGCCGCTCGCGTGGGTACATGCGCGCATTCGGCCTCTCGCGCATCCAGTTCCGCGAGCTCGTGCTCGAGGGTAAGATCCCAGGCGTAAAGAAAGCATCATGGTAACGGACCGCATCGGAGATTTCATCATTCGCTTGCAGAATGCCGCCAAGGTCGGCAAGCAGGAAGTCGCTGCGCCGTACTCCGCGCACCTCTTCGCGATTGCAAAGAAGCTCAAGGAGCTCGGGTTCCTCGCCTCTGTCGAGGTCAAGGGTGATACGGCCGCTACCAAGGAGCTCATGGTGATGCTCGCCTGTGATGAGAAGGGCACCCCGCGTCTTCGCGGCGTGAAGCGCATCTCTAAGCCGGGTCGTCGCCTCTATGTGCCGTCTGCTGGTGCGCATCAGGTGAAGGGTGGTACGGGTTCGCGTATCATCTCCTCGCCGGCAGGCATCGTCTCTGATGCTGAGGCGCGCAAAGCGCATGTCGGCGGTGAGAACCTGTTCGAAATCTGGTAATACTATGAGCCGCCTCGCACGAAAACCTACTATAGCTGGAAAGACCGAAGTCTCGGTCCAGGGAGGCATGCTGACCGTGAAGGGCAGCAAGGGTACGCTCACGAAGCGCGTCCATCCGTCGATCGACATCACGGTCGATGCGGGCAATGTTTCGGTTGCACCGAAGGACCGCTCGCGCCTCGCAAAGGCCCTCACGGGTACGTTTGCTGCCCATGTGAAGAACATGGTCACGGGCGTCGAGACGCCGTTTACGAAGAAGCTCATCCTCGAAGGCGTCGGTTACCGCGTGGAAGTGAAAGGCAAGGATCTCGTCCTTACGGTCGGTTTCTCGCACACCGTTCCGCTCGCTATCCCTGAGGATATTACCGCGACGGTCGAGAAGAACGTCATCAAGCTCGAGAGCATCAACAAGGAGTCTCTTGGCCAGTTCGCTGCGAATATCCGTCGCGTGAAGCCGCCTGAGCCGTACCTCGGCAAGGGTATCCGCTACGAAGGCGAGGTGATCCGCCGCAAGCAGGGCAAGAAGGCCGTCTAATACTTATGCAACACGCACCTACGACAAAGAATGAACTCAGGAAGCGCCGCCATGCGCGCGTCCGCGCTACGATCAAGGGCACAGCAGAGCGCCCGCGCCTCGCGGTGTTCCGCAGCAACCGTTTCGTTTCCGCGCAGCTCATCGATGATGAGGCAGGGAAGACCATCGCTGCCGCACACGGCCGCGAATTCAAGGGACCGCAGTCGGTACAGGCAAAGGAGGTCGGCTCGGCGATCGCCGCGAAAGCTAAGGCTTCGGGCATCACCACCGTCGTATTCGATCGTGCCGGCTACCGTTATGGCGGTCAGGTGAAGACGCTTGCCGACGCGGCTCGCGAGGGAGGGCTCGCCTTTTAATACATGACTACGACTATGGAACAAGACGTACAGAAGAAAGAGGAAGCAGTCGTAGAGACGGCAGCACCGGCAGCACGTCCGGCACGCGGTTCGCTCCGTGGTCGTGGTCCGCGCGGAGGCGGTCGCACGTCCCGTGCGCCGCGCGAGCGCAGCGAATTCGATCAGGTTACGATCGAAGCTCGCCGTGTGGCTCGCGTTATGGCCGGTGGGCGCCGTTTCAACTTCAGCCTGACCGTCGTCATCGGCGATCATAAGGGACGTGTCGGTGTCGGTATCGGGAAGGGCATCGATACCGCGCTTGCCATCGAGAAGGCGACGCGCGACGCGAAGAAGAACCTCTTCACCGTCTCGCGTACAGCCTCTGGCTCCATCCCGCATGCGGTCCGTGCGAAGTACGCGTCTTCTGACGTAGAAGTGATCCCGTCTTCAGGTCGCGGTCTCGTTGCCGGTTCGGCAGTCCGTACCGTGCTTGAGCTCGCTGGCGTTACGGACGTGGTTACTAAGATCCACACGCGCAGCAAGAACAAACTCACGATCGCTCGCGCGACAGTCGAAGCGCTTAAGCAGCTCCGTACCAAGTAGTTTTTAGTATCATGCAACTCAACACTCTCACTCCCCAGACGAAAGCGAAACAGTCGGTCCAGGTCGGACGCGGCGGTAAGCGCGGCAAGACGAGCGGTCGCGGTGGCAAGGGTCAGACGGCACGTGCGGGACATAAGATCCGCCCGGAGGTTCGCGATCTCATCAAGAAGCTCCCGAAGCGCCGTGGCCATGGCAAGAACCGCTCGCGTACGGTCCGCACGAACCGCATCCCGGCAACGGCCGTAAACCTCGCGGTACTCGAAGCTTCCTACGCAGCAGGCGAGACGGTTTCTCCGGCATCGCTTCTTGCGAAAGGTCTTGTGCGCCGCGCCAAGGGCCGCGCACCGCACGTAAAGGTCCTCGGTCTCGGTGATATCACCAAGGCGCTCGTCGTACGCGGTTGCGAAGTGTCCGAAGCGGCACGCGCTGCCCTTACGAAAGCAGGCGGCTCGATCCATGATTAATACTTTCTTCCATAAGGTAAAAATCGCCCTCAGTGATTCCGAGATTCGCGCGCGCATCCTCTTCCTTATCGGAGTGCTCGCACTCTTCCGCTTTCTTGCCATAATCCCGATCCCGGGCGTCGATAAGAACGCGCTCGCCGCCTTCTTCGCGGACAACCAGTTCCTTGGACTTTTGAATATCTTCTCGGGCGGCGGTCTCTCGCAGCTTTCGGTCGTGATGCTCGGTGTGGGGCCCTATATCACCGCTTCGATCGTCATGCAGCTTGCGACCATCGTCTTCCCGCAGGTAAAACAGGCGTATTTCGAGGAAGGAGAGGCTGGTCGCGCGAAGTTCATCGAGTGGAGCCGCATACTCTCGGTGCCCATCGCAGTCCTTCAGGCGATCGGTTTCCTCGTGCTGCTTGAGAATCAGGGCGTAATCGGTGATTTGGGAACGCTCGCATTCGTCGCGAACGTGCTTCTCGTTACTGCAGGCTCGATCTTCCTCATGTGGCTCGGCGAGCTCGTGACGGAGTTTGGTATCGGTAACGGTGTCTCGCTCATCATTCTCGCAGGCATCCTTGCCAGTGTCCCAGCTAGCGTCTCCCAGAGCCTCTTCGCCGCAACGGCTGCAAACATCCCGGCATACCTAGCATTCGGTTTCCTCGGGCTTGCCATGACCTATGCGGTTGTCGTGGTATCCGACGCAGAACGTTCAATCCCGATCGCATATGCACGCGCAGTGCGTGGCGCGGCTCTTGCACAGGGTGCAGCGACGTACCTCCCAATCCGCCTCCTTCAGGCAGGCGTTATTCCGATCATTTTCGCACTTTCGCTCCTCTTGGTTCCGCAGATGGCGCTCTCAATGCTCTCAGCGCTCAATGTTTCGTTTGCATCGAGCGCAGCGCTTTGGTACACGGCCTTCTTGTCGAATCCGTGGCAGTACGGCGCAGTGTACTTCGCTTTCGTCGTGCTCTTCACGTACTTCTATACGGCAGTAACCTTCGAGCCTAGCCGCGTTGCGGACAATCTCCAGAAGACCGGCGCGTTCGTGCCAGGTGTTCGTCCAGGCCGTGAGACCAAGGAGTACATCAACAATGTCGTGAACCGCATTACGCTCCCGGGTGCCTGTTTCCTCGGTCTTCTTGCGGTTGCGCCGTCAATCATCCAAGGACTCACGGGCGTTACTACACTCGTCTTGGGCGGTACCGCACTCCTTATTGCGGTACAGGTCATCCTCGACCTCGCACAGAAGATCGACGCGCAAGTCTCGCTTCGCGAATACTAATCCTGAGTTCGAAAATGCGCGTCGGCTATGTCGACGCGCATTTTCATTTACCCTTACGCTCACAGATGCAAAATGCTAAAGTAACCGCATGAATCAGCCACATACTGTCTTTTTTATCGGCAAACCCGGTTGCGGAAAAGGTACGCAGGCGAAGCTTCTGGCCCAGAAAACCGGCTGGACGATCATCTCTGCAGGAGAGCAGTTCCGGAAGATCGCGAGCGAGGATACGCCGGTAGGCCACAAGATCCGCCTCGAGATGAATGCGGGTGATCTCGCACCGCACTGGTTCGCGATGTATCTCTACCTGAAATCGCTTTTTGCGCTGGGAGCGGATGCGAATGTCATCTTTGACGGTTTCAACCGAAAAGTTCCGGAAGCGGAGCTCGTGATCGACTCCCTTCTCTGGCTTGACCGCTCGTTCAAGATCATCCATCTCGCCGTATCGGACGACATCGTGCATAAACGGCTTGCCGGCCGGAAGGAGATAGAAGGACGTCCTGATGATGACGCGGTCGACGAACGGCTCAAGGAGTTTTACGAGCACACCGAGCCGGCATTGAAGATTTTCCGCGATGCAGGGGTACTTATCGAGATTGACGGCGAACAAGAGGAGGCGAAGATTGCTGCCGATATACAAGCTGCCATCGGTATCTGAACCATGACGATCAAGAACGATACTGAACGTGCACATCTTATCGAGGGAGGGAAGCGCCTTGCTGCTATCTTGCGTGAACTTTCTGCAGCTGTCGCGCCAGGTGTTACCAGTGAAGAGCTCGACGACCTCGCGGAGCGGCTTATCCGTGATGGGGGCGACGAGCCCTGCTTCCTCGGCTACACGCCGGACGGGGGTATGCGTCCCTATCCTGCATCGCTTTGTGTTTCTATCAACGATGAGGTCGTACACGGGATCCCGAATGATGCAGTGAAGACGCTCAAGGAAGGCGATATCGTGGGACTCGATCTCGGCCTCTCGCATGAAGGCATTATCGTCGATTCCGCCATTACTGTTCCGGTCGGAAAGATCGACGACGTTTCCAACCGACTGCTGCGTGCTACGGAAGAAGCGCTTGCTGCAGGTATCAAGGCCGCAACCCCAGGTAACCATGTCGAGGATATTTCCTATGCGATCCAGCAGGTGATCGAGAGGGCGGGCTTTACCGTGGTGAAAGAGCTCGGTGGGCACGGCGTAGGCGAGCATGTGCACGAGGAGCCGTTCGTGCCTAATTTCGGCCACCCAGGTCGCGGAGAGCTCCTTGAAGAGGGAATGGTGCTCGCACTTGAGCCCATCGCCTCGGCTGGGAAGGCCGCGGTACGGCTCGCGCCCGACGGCTACACCTTCCGCACTAAGGACGGTTCGCGCTCGGCACACTTCGAGCACACTATCTTGCTCGAGAAGACCGGCGCGCGTATCATAACAGCATAATCGCCGTAGGGCGCATTTATTAAGAAAAACAATAAGCGTACGACTATGTTTTTCTTAACCCTGTTAAATCGCGGCGGAGCCGCGCCTCGCTTGACGAGGATTTAACAGGGTCTAAGATTTTATAATTCGTTACGCTCATAACAAAATCTAAGATGACCCATCCGAAAGAAGAGAAGACCCTTATCATCCTCAAGCCCGACGCGGTACACCGCGGCCTCATGGGCGAAGTCATCGGCCGTTTCGAGCGCAAAGGCCTCAAGATCGTCGGCATGAAGATGGTCCAGCTCGAGGATGCGCTCATCGATGCGCACTATGCGCACATCGCCGACAAGCCCTTCTTCGCGGGCATCAAGACCTTCATGAAGACTTCTCCGGTCGTCCTCATGGCTCTCTCCGGTATCAATGCGGTCGAGTCGACGCGCCTTATCGTCGGTCCCACCAAGGGCTACGAAGCAGCTGCCGGTACGATCCGCGGTGACCTCTCGCTCTCGACGCAGAGCAATCTCGTACACGCTTCCGATAGCGTCGAGAATGGCAAGGTCGAGGTCGCGCGGTTCTTCAAGGATGAGGAGCTCTTCGAGTACAAGCGTAACGATTTCGACTTCATCAGTGCCGAAGAAGTGTTCTAATTTTCTTGTCCACACCGGGGTTCTGGGGGAGGAGTATACTGGTAAGTGGAGCTGTTCTTGTTAACGCAACTTGCTTTCTCTAAGGGGAAAACGCATTGAGACAGCCCGGTGAAGTCTGTATGGACATCTGACGGCCGTCGTTACGTTCCCCACCTGGCACAAAAAAGTTGCCAGAGAGGACAGTTCCACCAAAACCCGCCGTAAGGCGGGTTTTGGTGTTTTGGGTGCATGCTACAGTAAGTGACATGGCATTTCGTCTCACGTCATACGGTGGAGCCGGCAAAGTGACCGGCTCGAATTTCTTGGTAGAAGGAAGCCGCGGGAAAGTGCTTGTCGATTGTGGCATCGAGCAAGGCGCTGACTTCTGTGAAGAGTGCGTGTATGGGCCATTCCCCTACGATGTGGCGAAGATCGATGCGCTCGTCGTGACGCATGCGCATCTCGACCATGTCGGGCGTATCCCGAAGCTTGTCAAAGACGGGTTTTGCGGAAAGATTTATATGACGCTGCCGACGCGCGATCTTGCCGAGCTCATTTTGCGTGACTCGGTCGAGATTCTCGGCCAAGACGCGCAAAGGAAAGGGCACGAGCCGCTCTATGGGGCAAAGGATGTCGATGCCACGTTCGCACTCATCGAGACGCTCGACTACCACACAGAAAAGGACGTCGCACCAGGCATCTCCGTGCTCCTACGCAACACGGGGCACATCCTCGGTTCTGCAAGCGCACGGTTTCGCGATGAAGATGGCACGACGATCGCGCTTACGGGGGACATTGGCAACTCGCCATCCCCGCTCCTGCCTGACTGGGAGCCCGTTACGGACGCAGATGCGTTTCTTATGGAAAGCGTCTATGGCGATCGTCTGCATCCTCCGCATGAAGAGCGCGTAGAGCGTCTCAGAGACACGCTCAAAGCGGCCATCGAGCGAGGCGGGACGATCCTTATCCCTGCATTCTCTTTGGAGCGGACTCAGCTCATGCTCTACGAGCTCTCCAACTTCTTTTCGCAAGGTGATCTTCCGCGGGTGCCCGTCTTCCTCGACTCGCCGCTCGCGATTCATGTGACTGAGGTCTATGAAAAGTATGGCGCGACCTATTTCAAGCCTGCAGCCGAAGCCGAGATGCGACAGGAGCATAGCCTTTTCGAATTCCCGTTCCTCAAGAAGACGCTCCACCCGGAGGAATCAGCAGCTATCGGGAAGGTGTCCGGTCCGAAGATCATCATCGCGGGAGCCGGCATGAGCCATGGGGGCCGTATAGGGCGCTGGGAAGCCCGTTACCTGCCCGAATCATCCACTACGCTCATTATCGTCGGCTACCAGGCTCCAGGAAGCCCTGGGCGCCGCATGGCTGAGGGCGCTGCGACCGTACGCCTGAACGGGGAAGATATCCCGCTCAAGGCGAAAGTCGTGATCCTCGAAGGCTGGTCGGCGCATGCCGATCGAGACGAGCTGCTCTCCTTCGCGGAAAAGTCTCTTGCCGGGAAGCGAGCCAAGGCGGTCTTCGTCGGTCTTGGAGAACCGGCAGCTGAACGTTTCCTCGCACAGCGTATCCACGATTACCTCGGTACACGCGCTATCGTGCCGGAAGTAGGGGAGGCCTGGGAGGTGACAAAAGAGTCGGTGCAGAAGGTGTCGCTCAAAAGCGCATGAGCATCGAGCCGGGCATCTATGAGCATTACAAAGGGAAGCGTTACCGCGTAATCGGCGTCGGGAAGCACAGCGAGACGTTCGAAGATCTCGTCCTCTATGAGACGTTGTATGAAAACGAACTGTCGAAGCTCTGGGTACGACCGCTCGGTATGTTCCTCGAGGAAGTCGAAGTGGCCGGGGAAAGGTTTCCTCGTTTCAAGCGTGTAGAAGAATAAAAAGAAACGCGGCACCTGAAGTGCCGCGGGCTCATCCGTGTGCGATATCGAAATATCCGAGAACTTCCTTCGGCAACCTAAGGCGGTCACCTATCTCGCAGTTTCTATATTTCTCGCCATAGGGCGTGAATCGCGGTCGATATCCTCCCTCAAAGACCAAGGCGAGCAAGTACGGTTTTTCTGAATCGTCCGAATACAGCTGTATCCTGCTCTCAAGCTGGAGAAGACAAGCGCCGCCGTCTACGAGGTCGAAGTGAAGCGGTTTTCTCGGTTCAAGCAAATCTCCCGGTCGAGGGGCGGGCGAGCAGGAGAGCAAGAGGAAAGTGATGAATAACAAGACAAACCGTTCCACGAGGACTCCTTTCTGCTGCGTGGCAGCCGTAGTGTACAGGATTCTGAAAAGAACCATACGCCCGCGTCATTTTCCTGTCAAAAAGAAACACCGCCTCGAGGAGGCGGTGTTTCTTTGCGTGAAAGGGCGATTAGGCTACCTTTTTCGCGATGCGCTCGAAGATTTCCGGGCGCTCTGCCGCGAACTCAGCAAGGACCTTACGGTCGAGGGCGATATCCGCCTTCTTGAGCTTGTTGATGAAGGTGCTGTAGGACTGATGACCCTGCTCGCGGATAGCGGCGTTCAAGCGAACGATCCAGAGCTGGCGGAATGCCGTCTTCTTGTCGCGGCGGTGCGCAAAAGCGTAGCGGCCGGCGCGCATAAGCGCTTCGTGGGCAGCGTGGAGCTTCTTCGAGCGGATACCGCGGTAGCCCTTAGCACGCTCAAGGAGGTTCTTGCGGCGCTTGTTTGCTTGGACTCCACCTTTTACTCGTGACATACGGAAATGATTAGTAAGGGATAAATTTAGGTACCCGGGAGGAAGCGACGCACTACGCGTGCGGTGAGGCTGAGCGAGGTTGCGCGACGTTTGCCGGCGCGGGTCGAGCCGCTCTGCTTCGCATTGAAATGGTTCTGGCCGGCCTTGCGCGCGACAAGCTTCCCGGTACGGGTGACACGAATTCTCTTGGTATACGATTTATTGGTTTTCATGTTTGGTTTGCGCTTCTTTTTCGCGTTTCGCTTGCGCGGCCAGATCACGTTCGATGACACCAGCGAACCCTTTCGGGCTGCGCGTCACCGGTTCGGCGACCTTGTAGGCATAAGGGATGCGGGTAAGGAACTTCTCAAGACGGGTCTTGAGGAAGGCCTCATCCATACCCTTGTAGCGACCTTTGAGGAAGAGCTCGGCACGGACCCGGTGACCTTCGGCGAGCCATTCGGCTGCCTTTTTGGCCTTGAGGGCCATATCGTTATCGCCGGTGCCGACTTTGATCTGGACTTCCTTGGTTTCGGAGACCTTGACCTTGGCCTTAGCTACTTTTTCCTTCTTGCTCCGCTCGTATTCGAATTTACCATAATCTACGATCTTCGCAACGGGCGGGTTTGCCGAGGGCGAGATCTCGATAAGGTCGACCCCGGCCCGCTTGGCGGCTGCCAGAGCCTCGTCGAGCGAAAGAACGCCCAGGTTTTCGCCTTCAAAGCCGATTACGCGCAGTTCTACTGCGCGGATCTCGTTATTGATGCGGAGTCGTTCGTTAGCCACTGGGAGTCAGTTAAATATAGCACAAAAATGAGGGAATACGCAAGGGAAACGAGATGAAAGTTATTCTTTACGGAGTTGGTCGGGGGAGGAGAGGACGATCTCGGCTTTGCCTTGGTAACTTTGGATTTTCCCGGTCAAAGTGACGGTCGCTCCTTCGTATCGGGAGAGATCGCCGAATTTCTTCACATCATCGGCAAATATGACGCCAGAGAATGAGCAGGATTTGTAGTCGGTGCAGAAATCGAGGAAAAGGGTGCCGCTTTTGCTCGTGTAGCTTTTCACGAGCGTGCCGGTTACCGAAGCGTAGTCGCCCACATGCTTCAAAGCCTCGGTATAGGAGATTGTTCCTATAGAGACGGGCGCGGCCGCTTGTGCGGCCGCGCTGTTCCCTCGGTATGCTTCGTAAAGCCGTCTGAGGATATCTTCATATGCCTTGCGGAGCCCGGGATCGGTGCCGATCTCGAGTATCTCATCGTTGAGCGTGGTCGCCGACTGTGTCCAGTTATAGCTTCCGACCGCGTAGGCAGACTCGGTAACGATCGCTTTGATGTGCATGATGCCATTTCCGGTCGGATGCTTCTCAACGACTACCGGTATGCCTGCCGCGAGCAGTTTCTTGGTGATCGGTGATCCGTAGGTATCCGTGCTCTGTCCTGAGTCCATCACGCCGCGCACATCGACGCCACGTTTCTTTGCGGCGACTAAGGCATCAGCGATGTTGGGAAGAGTAAAGGTGTAAATAGCGAAGTAGATCCTGCTTTCGGCAGCGTCGATGAGCGCGATGATCTCCTTATCGTTCTGTTTGGCGTCGAGGCTGTAGAGGACGCGGGTGGTGCCGGCGACCGGCACCGTTACGGTTTCTTGCGGGATGCTCGTGCACGCGCCTGATGCCTTCGTGCCGCTTGCGGAATACCCGACTCCTCCGGCAGCGAGCGCGAGAATGAGCGCGATTACTGCGCGGACTGATTTTTGTTGCATAGGGCCAGTATACTGTACTTATGGCACTCGTATTCGATATCGAGACGGTGGGGGAGCCGTGGGACGCGCTCGACCACACGACGCAGGACAACTTACAACGCTGGATCCGCGAAACCGTACACGACGCGGATGAATACGAACACGAACTGAAACAGATAAAGGATGGGCTCGGCTTCTCTCCGCTTACCGGGCGTATCGTGGCGATCGGCGCGTATGATACCGAGCACGGGAAGGGTGCCGTGTACTTCTCGACCGAGGGTGAACCGATCGAAACTTTCGAAGAAGACGGTATCAAGTATGAGGCGATGAACGAGAAGGAGATGCTCGAGCGTTTCTGGCGAGTCGCGGACACAGTAGGGGAATTCGTTTCATTCAACGGTCGCGGTTTCGACGCGCCGTTTCTCGCGATCCGTTCCATGGTGCATGGGCTCGTGCCCGCTAAAGACCTGCTTTCAAGCCGCTATCTCGCTTCGCAGCGAGGGTGTCTTCATATCGACCTGCAGGATCAGCTCACCTTCTATGGCGCGATGCGTAAGCGTCCGTCGCTCCATCTTTTCTGTCGTGCGCTCGGCATCGAAAGCCCTAAGGCGAGCGGCACGACCGGCGACGATGTTGCGGCGCTCTATGCCGATAAAAAGTATCGCGAAATCGCCCGCTACAACGCGGATGACCTGCGTGCTACAGCCGCCCTCTATGAACGGTGGAAAGAGACGCTGAGATAATTTTTCTAATCGGTTATCTCGGTATTACTCACGTGCGTATTATTTTTTGAACGATAGGCAAGCACGTTATGGCGCCCGATAAAGAAGAGGGCGAGCAAGATGACAAGCGCTACGATCCAACGAACCGGGCCTAGTTCTGCCGATACGTTTCCGAACCAGTACGAAGCGGAGAAAAGGAAGGTCGTCCAGATCGTCGTCGCACCAGCTGCGACGAGTATGAACGTCGAAAGCGGGGAACGGAAGAAGCCGGTCGTCGTATAGGTAGGAAGACGCGCTCCGGGGATAAAACGCGCGGTAAAGATGGTAAGGATGTAGCGCGTCTCAAGCCATGCTCGAAACGGCACGACGAAGTCATGGTCGACGAAACGGGCAAGGCGCGAATTCGTGCCGGCGAGCCACCCGAGACAGTAGAGACATATGTCGCCGATGAATATCCCGGCATACAGTGAACCCATCGCGACGGGTACGGGGATGACTCCGTCGGCCGCGAGTATGCCGACGACGATAGTCGTCGTGTCTTCAAGGAAGAACGTCCCAAGAGCTATCGTGAGAGAAAGAAGCGCCGTATTCTGGGCGGCGTGGTCGATAATCTGTTGGAGGAACACAAAAGGATCCATGAGTCCTTTATTGTAACAGACAGGACGTAAACGCATCCGTATTGCATCGTGGCGATAAGGCGCGTATCCTTAGCTCCATGAAACGCGCTGGGGTGGCAATGATCCTAGTACTCGCATTCTTCGGTCTCGCCGACTCGGCGTATCTCCTGCAGCATGAGGCTACCGGAACGCCGCTCATCTGCGACATACAGAACCTTACCGGGTGCAATATCGTCGCCAATAGCGAATATTCGCAGATCTTTGGCGAACCGGTCGCTGCCTACGGCGTCATATTCTACGGTATCCTTTTCGCGCTTGCCGCGTTCGAACTGGTGCTTTTCGACCGACTCCTGCGCCGCGTTTTGCAGGTGGTCGCTCTTTTTGGCATACTCTCTTCGCTCTATTTCACCGCTTTGCAGGTTTTTTTCATCAATGCGTTCTGCGTCTACTGTCTTGCATCCGCCATCATCGCCTTCGCCATCTTCGTCCTCGCGACACTCATCGAGCCATTGCGTGCATGGATGGGAGAGAAGGCCGTAGAGCCAGGCTCTAAAGAGCAGGGTCTCACGATGCCTCCCGTGGCATAGCAACGTATGCAGCGCCTTCCTCTCATTCTCGCCATCGCTCTTCTCTCGCCGGCGAGCGCTGTTGCTGCACAAGCGGCTACGTTTTCCGTGGGGCAGTCTCTGGTCGTCGCGAGCTCTTCTCCAGAGAATGCCTATGTCGCCGGAGCCACGGCAGTCATCGCTGCGCCGGTCGCGGGTGACCTTACGGCACTTGGCGGGTCTATAGTCATCGCTGCACCGGTCGCAGGTGACGAGCTTCTCCTTGGCGGATCGGTCCATTCGCGGGCGTATGTAAGCGGTGACGTCCGCGTAGCAGGAGCAAGCATCGAGATAAGCGAGCAAGTCGCAGGTGATCTCACGGCAGTCGGCTTGTCAGTAACCGATAGCGGTCGGGTGGCTGGTAATCTGTTCGTCATTGCAGGCAATGCGACCGTGGACAATGGGGCGCGCGGACCGGTTACCATCTATGCGAATAATGTTGCGCTCAAGGGCGATTTCGCAGGCGATGTGGCCATAGTCTCAAGCGGGCATATCTCGCTGGCTCCGGGAACCACGATCCACGGGACACTTACTTACCAATCTCCTGAACCGGCTAGCATCCCGGATTCGGCACGCATACTCGGGAGCGTGACATATCAGAGCGTTTCCTATCTTCCGGACGCTGAGACCTCGCGTTTCTTGTTGCTCGCAAGCATCGGTTTCTTCCTTATCGCACGCATACTCGGCGCACTCATCCTCGCCGGTCTTTTTGCGGGCCTTTTCCCTGATTTCGCGAAGCGTCTTATCACGAAAGCGTGGACGGCGCGAAGACGCAGCCTCTTGCTTTCGTTCTTTCTCGGGTTTGCGATCGTCGTCGCTACGCCAGTCGTGATAGGGCTTCTCGTGCTCACCTTCGTAGGAGTTGGACTCGCGATGCTTCTTCTCATCCTCTACCTGCTCTTGCTGCTCGTCGCGTTGGTCTACGCGGGGATCCTCCTCGGGGGTTCGCTCGCAAGGAAGCTTCTTAAACGGGAAGCCGTGCGTTGGCATGATGGCGTGATCGGCATGGCAGTACTCTCGCTCGTAGCCCTCGTACCGGTCGTCGGCATGCTGCTCGTACTCATTCTCATACTCTTTGTCGCAGGGCTTCTTTTACAGACTCTGTATCATTTCCTGTTCCCGCACGAACCATCGGTATCATGATCCCGGCAAAGCTCGCTGAGCGCAAAGCACGCGCGAAGAAGATCGTCGCGTATCTCAAGAAGACGTACCCGAAGCCTGAGAGCGAGCTTAAGCATAAGACGCCTTTTCAATTCGTGACCGCGGTCGTCTTGTCGGCGCAATGCACGGATAAGGCGGTAAACAAGCTCACCGCGACCCTTTTCAAGAGGTACAAGAGCGTGCGCGATTTCGCCGAGGCAGATCCAGCCACGTTTACCAAAGAGATATCCTCGATCCCGTTCTTCCGTAATAAGGCGAAAAACATCATCGCCGCAGCGAGGGCCGTACGTGACGAGTTCAAAGGGAGCGTGCCGCGCACAGAGAAAGAACTCGTAACGCTGCCTGGGGTGGGATACAAGACTGCACACGTGATCCTGGGAGAACTCTTCGATATCTGGGAGGGGATCGCGACTGATACGCACGTGAAGCGCTTCGCGCTCCGTTTCGACCTTACCGACCAGACCGATCTTACGAAGATCTCGAAGGATCTTGAGGCGCTTATCCCGAAAAAGGACTGGAAGTATGTGAATAACGGTCTCGTACTCTACGGCCGATACGTCTGTCCGGCACGCCCGCATGAGTGCATGGACCATCCGCTGACCAAACTTTGGCCTGAAGCAGCTAAGAAATGGCCGAAGGCGAAATAGGGTACGATACAGGTATGGCAGACCGGAAAGTGGCAGTGTTCGATATCGACGGGACGATCTTCCGCTCGTCGCTTTTGATCGAGCTCGTGGAGCGTCTTATCGACCGAGGCGTATTCCCGCAAGATGCGCGCATCGCCTACGAAGACGAATGGCGTCGCTGGCTCGACCGTCAGGGACCGTATGAGGACTACATCATGAAGGTCGTCGACCTCTTCGGAAAGCAGATCAAAGGTGTCCCGTATGAGGAGGTGGCGAACATTGCTGGGGAAGTGATCGAAGAACAACGGTTCCACACCTATCGCTATACGCGCGATTTGGTAAAGGAGTTGAAGGCGAAAGGCTACTATCTCCTCGTCATCTCGCACTCGCCGAAATTCATCGTGGATGGATTCGCGTACGAGATGGGCTTCGATAAGTCGTACGGTACGTTCTATGCCACCGGTCCCTCGGATAATTTCACCGGCGAGATCGATGAACGCGATCTCATCATGAACAAGGCGGCCGTGCTCACGCGCGCGATGCGTAAGGAAGGACTTACCCTCAAAGGCTCGGTCGGGGTTGGGGACTCCGAAGGTGACATCCCGATGCTCGAGATGGTGGAGACGCCGATCGCGTTTAATCCGAACCAGTCGCTCTATACGCATGCGAAGCGACGGGGGTGGAAAGTGATCGTCGAGCGCAAAGACGTGATCTATGAGATGTGAGCCCGCTTTGCGCGGCATGTCACTTGAAAAGCACGGAATATTTTCCTGCTGGAAAATTTCCTCCTGCTCGCACCGTCGTACTGCGCAGAGCCTTTTCAAGTGACATGCCGCGCTCCGCTCAAGAATTTTCACGATTCCGTCGTACGGTATGGACGCACTACCGTACGTATGGGCGCCATGACTTACCATGGAGGAAGACCACAGACCCGTACCGGATCCTCGTCTCAGAAATAATGCTCCAACAGACGCAGGTCGATCGCGTCGTGCCTTTCTATACCGCATTCATAAAGCGATTTCCGACCGCGAAGAAGCTCTCGGCGGCACCTTTGGGAGAGGTTCTGAAAAGCTGGCAAGGGCTCGGGTATAACCGTCGTGCGAAGATGCTCCACCAAGCTGCCAAGAATCTCGTCGCGCACGGCATGCCGCGCACGGCAGCAGAACTCGAACGGCTGCCCGGTGTGGGACCATATACCGCTCGTGCGGTCGCGGCGTTTGCGTGGAACGAGGATGGGATCGTCATAGAGACGAACATCCGTACGGCAATCATCCATCATTTCCCCCTCCGACCGGACACTACCATATATGGTAGTGTCCGGGACGTAGAGATTGCTGCTATTCTCGAAAAAGTGTTACCGAAAGGAAAGGCATGCGAGTGGTACAGCGCGCTCATGGATTACGGTGCACACCTTAAGCGGTCAGGCGTTTCGCATAACGCACGTATGAAGGGATATGTGAAGCAGTCTCGCTTTATCGGGTCGCTTCGTGAAGTGCGAGGGATAATCTTGCGTGAGCTTGCATCCGCGCAAGAACGAAAAGCGATACCAAAGGCACGACTCAGAAGTCTTCTTGGTACCGAACGCGAGGAACAGCTCAAGCAAGCGCTTGATGCGCTCCTTAAGGAAGGATTTATCGTACGGAACAGATACGGGTACTCACTGGCGTAGCAGCGTCCTTGATGCGGAGTGCAAACGGGATTCCGAACAGACAGAGGATGCCAAGCGGGATAAAGAGCGATTGCAGCGGCACGAGAAGTAGGAAGAGGCTACCGATCATCGGCCCTATGAGAAGCCCTAATGGGCGCGTGAGGCGGAAGAATGCAACGCTTTCGATGTCGCTCCCGCTCACGTCTCGAAAGAAGCTTGTCTCGGCCGTGATTTCCACGAGCGCCGCGCCGATACGGGTAAGGACGAGGGTCGTTATCACGAATGCGAGATTTGAAGCTGCCGATACGAATGAGAATGCGGCAAGGGAGAGCGCCATGATAATGAATCCGCTCACCATGATGAAGCGAGTGCCCTTGACCTTGTCTTCGATGAATCCCATCGGGAGTTCGATAATGAGATAGGGGAGAAGCATGAGTGCAAAGAGCGGCCCGAGCGCTTCCCAAGAGACTCCCAAGACCGTATGCAGGTAGAGCGGGATATAAATACCTACCCAAGCATAAAATGATTGGAGGATTAGATTAGAAATCAGGACAGAACGCATCTCACGGTCTCGAGCGAGGCAATTGAAGACCGAGGTAAACGAAGCGGCGTAGGAAATCTTCTCATCGACAATGAACCGTTTGAGTGTCCCAAGAAGGAATATGAAAAACGCGACGATCACTGCCGACACAGAGAAGAGCAGGGTGTAGTTATTGGTCGCATCGAGAATGATGCCGACGATGATGGGGGATGCGACCAGTACGATATTCGCGGCGGTCAGATAAACTCCGCGTATGTGGCCGGTTTGCCCCGCGTCCGTGGTGGCGTTTTCTAGGAAGAGATCTAGACCATAAGAAATAAGCGGCACCGTTGCGCTTTGCAGCGCGATGAGCGCGACAGCGACAATGGGCCCTGCTCCCGCGATGAGCGCAAGAAGCGCGAGAAGGTCGGCGATCGCGAGGATGGATACCGCGCGTCTCACAGAAATGCGGGTAAGCACGGCAGGCGCCGCAATGAAACCTACAATCATGAGCACCGCAGCCGCGCTGAAGACGAGGCCGTTCTGCACGTCAGAAAGGCCTAGTTGCGCTAGGTATGGGCTGAGCGCATAAGCGAGCAGGAAATAATGGAGGGAAAGGACCGCATTCGCGAGAAAGAGGGTTATGATCCTGCGCATCGTAGCATCAGGATAGCATGCCGATATGACGAAACAATCGCGCGACGGCGGAGCCGTCGCGCGATTGTCGGCACACGAATTAATGATTACATCCCGATCAGAACCGGAATCACCATCGGCGCCTTGTTGGTGCGGGTGAAGAGGAATCCGGCCATCGTGTCCGTGAGGTTGTTCTTCACGTAGTCGAGGTCGATTGGGTTCATGTTCTTGGTCGAGTCCTCAATCGTCTTCTTGATGAGGATGCGCGCCTCGTTCAAGAGCGGTTGACTTTCGCGCAAATATACGAAGCCGCGGGAGATGATGTCCGGGCTCTTCCTGAGCTTGCCGGTCTTCAGGTTCACGCTCGCGATGATCACGAACATGCCGTCTTTGGCGAGCGATTGGCGGTCACGAATAACCACTTCCTGCATGTCGCCGATCGTGAAGCCGTCCACCACCATCGGGGAAGAAGGGACCTTCTGCTTGTGGACGTTCAGCGTGTCGCCGTTCTCGATATCGATCACCGTACCGTTGTCCGCGAGGATGATGTTCTCACGCGGGAAGCCGGACTGTTCGACCGCCTTGGCGTGGCAGGTGGTCATCGAGCGGTAGCCGTAGCCCGGCATGAAGAAGGTCGGGTGTACCTGCTGGTTGATCCAGACGAGCTCGCCGGTGTTTCCGTGGCCGGTCGAGTGAACGTCGGAAGAACGATAGTGGATGAGGGTCACGTTGTGGCGGTAGAGGTTGTCCTTGAGCTTCTGCACGGAGATCTCGTTGCCCGGAATGACCGAAGATGAGAGGACGACCGTATCGCGTTCGCTGAGCGTAACGCTCTTATGTTGGCCCGTCGCGATGCGCATGAGCGCGGCGAACTCCTCGCCTTGTGCACCGGTCGAAAGGATGACGATCTTGTTCGGAGGGTAGTCACCGATCTCTTGAGCAAGGATGAACGTCTCCTTGCTCACCTTGAGGAGGCCGGTCTTCTCGGCGATCTCGAGGTTGTTGCGGATCGAGCGGCCCTCGATGACGATCTTCTTCCCATACTTCTCGGCCGCTTCCATGATGTGGATCATGCGTTCGAACTGCGAAGCGAAGGTGCCGATGATGAGGCGACCCGAGACCGTCTTAATGATGTCTTCGAGCGTCTGGATGACGCGCGTCTCAGGGATCGAGAAACCGTCCTTTTCGGCGTTGGTCGAGTCGGCGACGAGGAAGATGTTCTTGTCCTTGCCGATCTCGCCCCACACCTTGTGCTCGCGTTCGGAAGGGATGTCGCCGTTGTGCTCGAGCTTGAGATCGCCCGAGATGACGACGTTACCTTGCGGGGTCTCGACGGAGACGCCCATGGAGTCAGGGATCGAGTGCGTTACCGGGAAGAACTTCACGCGCGTGGAGCCGATCGTGATCGACTGTCCAGCTTCGACCTCGATGATCTCCGGCTTCGGGACATCAGGATACTCTTCCTGACGACGCTGGATCATGACCGAGGTGAGGCGCTGCGTGTAGATAGGCGGGGTGCCGAAACGGGGAAGGACGAACGGGATGCCGCCGATGTGGTCGAGGTGGCCGTGCGTGATGATGACGCCCTTCACGCGGTCGGCGTTCTTCTCGAGATACTTGGTGTTCGGGAGGACGTAGTCGACGCCCGGTGCGCCGTCTTCCGAGACGAACTGGAAGCCGCAGTCGAAGACGAGGATGTCGCCGGTGGCGCCCACCTCGACCGCGATCATGTTGCGGCCCACTTCCTCGACGCCGCCCAAGGGAACGATGCGGACGGTAGTCGGCGAGGCCTTCTCGGGGAAGTAGTCTGCGCCCTGACGTTGCCGCGGTGCGGCAGAGGTCGGACGGCGCAGGAGGCGTTGGATGCGACGCGTAGTGCTTCCCGGGCGTGCGCCGCCAGAGCGGCCGCCGTGGCGACCTCCGCGTTCGGAGCGCTTTCGCTCAGGACGCTCGGTCTCTCCAGATCGCCTAGGCGGTCGGGACGGAGCCGGTGCAGGAGCGGGTGCTGGTGCTTGATTCATAGTTGGTGTTGATTAATCGGGCTTAAGAAATTTTTGATAAAGGAAACCCGTACGAAAAAATTATTTCTGGCGCGCGAGGAACGGCCACACCGCGTCGGTGTAGCGATACCAGGTCGCTGCCATCGCGAAGCGATCAGACGGCGTGATGATCTGGGGAAGATCAACGCCCTGAAGATCGCTCGGTACCGTATACACGAAGCTCGGCGCGTAGATGAACGCAGCAGGGTAATCCGCTGCCACGACATCCTCGATCTTCTGCAGATCGCGCTCCCGCGTCTCCTGGCTCGGCGTGCTGCGAGCTTCCTCAAGGAGCGCGTCTACGGCTTTGTTCGCATATAACGCGATGTTGAGGCCAGGGTCGTTGCGCTCCTGGGAATCCCAGAAAGCATAGAGGTCCTGATCGTGTCCGATCACCATGCCGTAGAGCAAAGCGTCATACTTGCGCGGCCGGATGACGTTCTGCGAAAGATCGCCCGGCTCGTAGAGCTCGATGTCGACCGGGATGCCGAGCGCCTCCCAGTCTTCTTTCACCGCGCTTGCGACATTCTTGAGTTCCGGCACGTTGCTCGTGCGGATAGTGATGACGTCGAGCGGTTGCTTTACTTTCGGGTTTTTCCACGTACGCAGAGCGCTGTCATACGACCAACCAGCAGCTTCAAGGATATGTGCGGCTGCAGCGGTGTGGTCATCGAGCTGTGGCACAGGGAACTGGCGTACGCTCTTGCCTGGCGGTACTGGTCCCATGAGCGGTGTCGCATATCCGCCGAGCACGTCCTTCACGATGCTGTCTCGGTCGAGCGCGAGCGAAAGCGCCTTTCTTACCTCAGGGCGCGCGAAGACCTGTTTCGTGCTCGGATTGAAGAAGACGCCGAAGACGCGTGCATACGGAGCCGTAAGCGTGGTGCTTGAGGGTACGCCGTATGCGCTCTCTACCGCGCCACTTTTCACGGCACGCGCGAGGTCGTCTGCGTTTGCGTAGAATTCAAACGTGATGCCATCGAGGTACGGACGTCCAAGCGCATAGTTCGGGTTGTCTGCAAGCGATACGCTCTTGATGAGACCGGAAGCGTCGCGGGTGATGCTCGTTACCTTGAAAGGGCCAGTGCCTACAGGGTCGGTCTGCAGGGAAGAGAAGGGGAACTCCGTATCCGAAATGTTCTGCCAGAGACGCGACGGGAGGATGCCGATCGTCGTGAGGCTGAGGAACGGCGCATACGGCCTTGAAAGCGTGAAGCGTACGGTCCGTTCGTCGACCGCAACGACATTTACGCCAGACCAGTTTGCATACTCAGGACTCTTCAAGGCCGGATTCTGCGCTTTCTTGATCGTGAAGACGACATCGTTTGCGGTAACCGGCGTTCCATCGGAGAATTTCGCCTTTTCGCGCAAGACGAACGTATATACTTTCCCATCTGCGCTTATCGTGTAGCTTTCCGCGAGGATGGGCGCAAGCGATCCGTCGCTCGTGAGGCCCATAAGGCCAGCATAGGTGAGTGTCGAAAGGTCGCGATCGGCGTCGCTGATCGCAAGAAGCGGGTTGATGAATTGCGGATTCCCAAGTGCACCCTCGGTAAGCGTCCCGCCATAGGCAGGTTCCTTCACGAGGATAGATTGCTGAAGCGCGTACAGGCTCGCGACCGATACGATACCCGCGATCGCGGTAAGCGTATAGAAGATGAAGCGATCTCCCTTCGAGAGCGCGTGGATCGAATCGTTCAGGCGGTCGAAGAAGGGGACGTGCCAAACACGTGAAAGCTGTTCTCGCCATTGAGAACGATGTTCGTGGTTCATGCCCCTGCCAGAAGGAAGTTGGTTATCGTGGCGAGTATGAGCAAGACCGCAACGAGTATTGTCGCGTTAAATAGGAATTTCTCAGCGCCCCTGCGCTTGTAGAATGTCGATGCGAAATTATCGCCTCCGAAGGCTCCTCCGAGAGTCGCGCCGCGCCGCTGGAGCACCACGCCGACGATGAGGAGTATTGAGAGGGTTATTTCCGCGTACGGTAGTGCCGATACGAGTGCCTCCATCTGTACCGAGAAGGATACCATACATGCAGGCATTGGTGCAACTTCACGTCGGCTAACATGGTATCTTTACTGAGGACGCCATTGTCCTATCACTAAGGAGTAAGTAATGGGTAAGTTGCCAGGTTCAGACAAGAGCACGACCGGTCCCAGCTCGGTTGTCGATTGCGATAACTGCTTGGAGGTGCGTCGTACAGACGAAGGTCAGATAGTTCTTGCCGCAGAGACCTCTCTTTCCGATGGTCTCGGGAAACGTATTGGCGATCTATTGACTGAAGAGGACATGCGCGGGCACATGATCTGCGAAAAAATCGAGGTTCCGACGATTGCCGAAATGCACGAATTGGCGCAACGGTGTGGCTGGACGAAGGCCGATCTGGAGCGCTACGGTCTTTCGAGTGAAACCATTGCCGAAATCATGGCATATGGCAAAAAAGAACTGATTGAAATACGCGAAGAATTGCCGCTTGCTGCTTAGGCAAAGCAGCATCTATCATCCGCCAAGGACAGCGTGTCCAAGGCGGTTTTTTCTTTGTCTTTTAAAATCAGAAGACCATGAGTTGCGCAGGCTTTGCAGTTTTCCTATACTCAAGCCCATCGGTGCATGTGCGTTTTTATAAAGATAACTGGACACGAGTTATGGCAAAGAAACTGTCGTTTTCGCCGCTTGGCGATCGTATCGTCGTGAAGCCCGCTCCCAAGGGCGGGGAGAAGACGCTCGCTTCCGGCATCATCATTCCGGAGACTGTCGATAAGGAGCGTCCGGCACAAGGCACGGTCGTCGCGGTCGGTCCTGGCAAATACGAGAACGGGACCCGCATCCCCCTGCAGGTCAAAACGGGCGACGTCGTCATCTTCAGCAAGTACGGTTACGACGAAGTGAAGATCGAAGGCGAGGAATACTACCTCCTATCCGAATCGAACGTGCTCGGCATTATCAATTAATCATCACGAGTGAAGCGAGTGCGATGGTAATTGACCCTGTTAAATACATTCGCGAAGCGAATGTCCCCGTCGGGGGATTTAACAGGGTATAAGATTTCCTAATTCGCTCCGCTCATAACGAAATCTAATATGGCAAAACAGATTCTCTTTTCCGAAGATGCACGTAAGGCGATTGCACGCGGCGTAGCGCAGGCAGCTCGTGCGGTGAAGGTGACGCTCGGCCCGAAAGGCCGCAATGTGGTGATCGATAAGTCGTACGGTGGCCCACGCATCACTAACGATGGTGTCTCGATCGCCAAGGAGATCTCGCTCCCGGATCGTTTCGAAAATATGGGCGCAGAGATCGTAAAGGAAGTGGCAAGCAAGACCAATGATAATGCAGGTGACGGCACCACGACCTCGGTCGTGCTCCTTGAGGCGCTTGTCGAGGAAGGGCTCTCACATGTCTTGAAAGGTGCTAATGCGATGGGTATCCGCAAGGGTATGGAAGCTGCGAAGGATGCGGCGCTCGCCGAGCTCAAGAAGATGAGCAAGCCGGTGAGCAATAAGCAGGAGGTGAAGCAGGTCGCATCGATCTCGGCGGAGTCCGAAGAGCTGGGCGGCATCATCGCCGAAGCGGTGGAGAAGGTCGGCGCAAGCGGTGTGGTCACCGTGGAAGAGAGCCAGGGTATGGAGCTCTCCTACGACATCGTCGAAGGGCTAGAGCTCGATAAGGGCTACATCTCGCCCTACATGGTCACGAACCCGGAGCGCATGGAGGCGGAGATGAAGGATCCGGCAATCCTCATCACGGACCGGAAGATCGGCAGCGTGCAGGAGGTCCTTCCGCTTCTCGAGAAGATCGTGCAATCGGGTCGCAAGGACCTCGTCATCATCGCGGAAGACGTGGAAGGGGACGCGCTCTCGACGTTCATCGTGAACAAGCTTCGCGGCACATTCAACGTGCTTGCGGTGAAGGCGCCGGGGTACGGTGACCGCAAGAAGGACATGCTCGCGGATATCGCGGCAGTCGTGGGCGGCCAGGTGATAAGTCCGGAAGTCGGCATGACGTTTGAGAGCACGACGCTCTCGATGCTCGGCAAGGCCTCGCGCGTGGTCGCGACCAAGGATGCGACGACGATCGTGGGCGGTAAGGGCAAGAAAGCCGACATCGGCGCGCGGGTCGCACAGCTTCAAGCGCAGGCAGAGACAACCGACTCGAAGTTCGACAAGGAAAAGCTTGAGGAACGCATCGCGAAGCTCTCGGGCGGCGTCGCGGTGATCTCGGTAGGTGCTGCGACCGAGACAGAGATGAAGTATCTGAAGGATAAGATCGACGACGCGGTCAAGGCGACCAAGGCTTCGATCGAGGAGGGTATCGTGCCGGGGGGAGGTACC
>JAJZTG010000006.1 GCA_021849125.1 bacterium
TCTGCAAGGAGCTCCTGGGGAGACTATAGCACGCCCGCTGCGGAGCGGCGGGCGTGTGCTTCTTTATTCGTGTATTTCGTGCTAAAATGAAAGCACTATATGGTCATCACCCACCACGGCGGACAGTGCTTCAAGGTGACGTTCGGCGATCTCACGCTCGTCTTTGATCCTGTAAGCAAGAGCGGGACGCTCCCGGCAGTACGTTTCGGTGCCGACATCGCGCTCGTCTCGCGCAATCATCCTGACATGAATGGCGTCGAAGAGGTTGCGTATGGTGACAAAGAGCCGTTTGCCATCACCGGCCCCGGTGAGTACGAGCGCCAGGGCGTGACGGTCCAGGGCTTCCTCTCGAAGAGCAAATATGGTCTCGGGAAAGGGCAGGAGTCGGCGGTAAACACCGTCTACGCGGTCGAGCTCGAGGATATGACGCTCGTCCACTTGGGCGCGCTTGCCGACAAGGAGCTTTCCAAGGAAGCGCGCGAGGCTCTCGACGAGATCGATGTCCTTTTCGTGCCGGTCGGCGGCGACGGCGTCCTTTCTCCGGGCGATGCGCAAGCGCTTGCGGTATCGCTTGAGCCGAAGATCATCATCCCGATGCATTGGAGCGGCATGGGCGAGCCGAAATCGCTCGAAGCCTTCCTCAAGGAGGCGGGTGTTCCTGGCGAGAAGACCGAAAAGCTCACCCTCAAGAAGAAGGATCTTGCCACCCATGACGGGAGTATACTTATCGTGACCCCTTAATCTCGTATGCTTATGAAGAACCTCTTGAACAAGATCCTCGGTCATATCGAATACCTGAAAACCCAGCCGCACGAGACGCGCCGCAAAGTAGCGTTCGGCGCTGCAGCGGCAGGAAGCGGTTTCATCGCGCTTGTGTGGCTTGCAGGAAGTCTCGCTACGGGCGCTTTCGCGCTTAAGGGAAATCCGGACGTGGCAAACGCCGGACAAGAGGCCGTCATCACGGTTACGCCAGACGGCACGCCGGTGGCAGGCCTTGCAGGCGCTGCTGCAGCGCTCCAGGAGCCGGATGCGCCTGCGCATATCGAGATCGTCGATACGACGCCGAAAAAAGAGGAGGTGAAGCAGCCGGAAAAGACGATACTGCCGTTTTAATACGAAAAGAAGATAGACAAACATGGCACGCGGCAAGAAAGAAGAAAGCGAAAACGCACCGGAAGAAGCGATGGTGAATGTCATCGAGCAGCCGATCGTGGCTGAGATGCGCGAGTCCTACATCAGCTATGCGATGTCGGTCATCACCGCTCGTGCGCTCCCGGACGTACGTGACGGCTTGAAGCCGGTGCATCGCCGCATCCTCTTTGCCATGAAGGATCTGGGCCTCACGCCAAGCGCCAAGTTCCGCAAATCGGCCGCCGTGGTCGGCGACGTGCTCGGTAAGTATCACCCGCACGGCGATATCGCCGTCTATGATGCGATGGCGAAACTCGCGCAGGAATTCACGACCCGCTATCCGCTCGTCTTGGGTCAGGGTAACTTCGGCTCGATCGACGGCGACTCGCCGGCTGCCATGCGTTACACCGAAGCGAAGATGTCGCGCGTGGGCGAAGCGATGCTTACCGATATCGACAAGGAAACCGTCGCCTGGAGCCCGAACTACGATGCGACGCGCGATGAACCGAAGGTCCTTCCTGCGGCGCTCCCGAACCTGCTTCTGAACGGTACGCTCGGTATCGCGGTCGGTATGGCGACCAACATCCCGCCGCATAACCTGCGCGAAGTCGTCGCGGCGACGGTGCACCTGATCGACAACCCGGACGCGACGACCGAGGATCTTCTTGAATTCGTGAAAGGTCCGGATTTCCCATTGGGCGCGATCGCCTTCAACCAGGCGGATATCCGCCACGCGTACTCGACCGGCAAGGGCCCGGTGGTGGTGCGCGGCGAGGCGGAGATCATCGATGACGGCAAGAAGGATACGAAGATCGTCATCACCTCGATTCCGTACCGCGTGAACAAGAGCGAACTCATCGCACGCATCGCCGAGCTCGTGCAGGACAAGAAGATCGAAGGTATCCGCGATCTGCGCGATGAGTCGACCTCGGACATCCGCGTCGTCGTCGAGCTTAAGGGCACCGCACACCCGCAGGCGGTCCTAAACGCCCTCTATAAGCACACCGAGCTTGAGAGCACCTTCCACTACAACATGCTTGCGCTCGTCGACGGCGTGCCGGAGATGCTTTCCTTGCAGGCCATGCTCGAGCACTTCGTTGGCCACCGACAGGAAGTCGTGAAGCGCCGCACCGAATACGATCTGCGTCAGGCCGAGGCGCGCGAGCACATCCTGCTCGGGCTCTGTAAGGCGCTCGATCATATCGACGAGGTCATCGCGATCATCAAGAAGGCGGCCGATATTCCGTCGGCGAGCGCAGCTCTCCAGAAGAAATTCGGCTTTTCCGCACTCCAAGCGGCCGCTATTCTCGAGATGCGCCTCTCCAAGCTTGCCGGTCTCGAGCGCAAGAAGCTCGAAGACGAGCTTTCCGAGGTACAGGCCCTCATCAAGAAGTTGAAGGACATCCTCTCTTCGCCCAAGAAGATCCTCGCAGTCGTGAAGAAGGAACTCGAGGAGCTCGCCGAAAAATATGGCGACGATCGCCGCACCAAGGTCATGAAGGGCGGCGTGAAGAATATTTCCGTAGAAGACCTCGTGCCGGATGAGGATTCGGTGCTCGTCCTCACGCAGGGCGGGTACGTGAAGCGCACGAACCCGAGCGAATACAAGGCGCAGAAGCGTGGCGGCGTCGGCGTCGTCGATATCGCGACCAAAGAAGAAGACGTGGTCACGCATTTCCTTGTGGCCTCAGCGCATAGCGATCTCCTCTTTTTCACCGATTTCGGTAAGGCGTATCAGCTCAAGATGTACGAGCTCCCAGAGGGTCGTCGCGCGACCAAAGGCAAGAGCATCATGAACTTCCTCCAGCTTTCGGCTGAGGAGAAGGTGACTTCCATCTTGCCGGTACCGAAGGGTTCGGCACTCGATGCATCCTCCGTCACATTCGTTACGGGAGAGGGTGTCGTGAAGCGTGTCGCGGCAAAGGCGTTTGCTGACGTCCGTCGCTCAGGCATCATCGCGATCAATCTCAAGGGTTCCGACAAGCTCGTGTCAGCGAACCTTTCCGCGGAGGGTGACACAGTCTCCATCGTGACCTCGAAAGGTCAGTCGATCCGTTTCGACGTCGAAGACGTGCGCGAGATGGGCCGTACGGCAGGCGGCGTGAAGGGCATGACGGTCAAGAAGGGCGATAGGGTTGTCTCCGCGGAAGTCGTGAAGGCCGAAGAAGCAGATCACTCGTCGCTCCTCGTCATCATGAGTAAGGGTTACGGCAAACGCACGGCGCTCTCCGAGTACAAGGTGCAGGGCCGTGGCGGTTCGGGCATCAAGACCGCGGAAGTTACCGCAAAGACCGGCGAGATCATCGGCGCGAAGGTTGTGGACGATAAGGTTGAGGATGGCGATGAGATCGTCGTCGTCTCGAAGAAAGGGCAGGTGATCCGCACGAGCGTGGCAGAGATTTCCAAGCTCTCGCGCGCGACCCAGGGTGTCCGCGTCATGAAGATGCGGGAGGGGGATTCCATCGCAAGCATGGCCGCCCTGTAGGCGAGCGCACCAAAAGTCCCGCCTGCGTCGTTGCTCACTCCGGCGCTCACTCACCGTACCTTTAGTATGGCTCGCTTCGCTCCTCATTCGCGCCTCGCATCCGGGAGCTTTTTGAGGCGCTCGTGAATATCCCCAGAGAGCATTCGTTTTGGCGTACGTTATGCTACCGTGGTGAAAGGGAATGACGGTTCCTTTGCACGGGACAAGATTTGGTTTTGTGGAAAATGCGGGATTCGAACCCGCGGGGGTACTGAGTTGTAAGAGCCGTTCCCCCGTTCGGTTGGAAACCGAATGCATTAAACCACTCTGCCAATTTTCCTCACGTCTTGTCCCGTGCAAAAGACCTGTCTCCTCTAGACATTGTAAATACGATAGGGTCAAATTTCATGTGGATAGCGGCATTCTGAAACGGTTGGGAAATTTTTCAATACAAGTGATGTGCCGTTTTAGCATCGTCTTAAGGACATGCAAATTAAGAGGTGCTATTATGGAAAGTAAGCCGCGATGAGTCGGGGAACAAAGCCGGTTCCGGGTGACGCCGGAACACGCTGACCATACTGAAATGGTCCAATCCCGACAAAGCCGTATCCTCGCGGCTTTTCTTTTTGTGCTATTGTAATCGGGGAATCAAAACTTTTTGGAGGGAAGTGCCATGAGGATCGTTAAAGAGTGTAGCGGTGGGAAAGTCGTGGTCGAATTCGAGAATCTGGTCCGACATGACTCGCGTGTTGTCGGACATATGAACTCCGTGCGGGCGTTCATCCCGGAAGAAATGCTCGGCAGGGTCCAGGATGCTGCTAAGGCCGGTGCTGCGATGGCCGAAAGATTCAGGGAGATTAATTTCCTGAACGATTCACGTCTACAGTGTTGATTGCGCCCCCACACTAACTACTGTGCATACATGATGCCGTAGTTGGTGTGGGGGCGTGCTATTTTTATACATATGGTAAGCGCCTCATTCAGCGTGCCGCAGGAGAACGTCCTCCAGCTCGGACTTCGTGAAGGCATGAAGGTCGGCGAGTTCGGAGTCGGGAGCGGGCACTACGCGCGCGCGGCGGCTGGCGTCGTGGGGCCGAGCGGGAAAGTCTACGCGGTGGATGTGCAGGAAGACATCCTTAAGCACGTAAAGCTCAATACGCACGAGCGTCATGAGCGCGTCATCGAGACCGTCTGGGGGGATATCGAGAAGCCAGGTGGCTCGCACCTGCGTGACGCTTCGCTCGATGCGCTCATTCTCGCCAATACGCTCTTCCAGGTAGAGAACCGTTTCGGGCTCCTTTCCGAGATGAAGCGTGTCTTAAAGCCAGGCGCCAAACTCCTGGTCGTCGACTGGGCCGGAAGCTACGCGGGCATGGGACCGACTCCCGATAAGGTCGTTCCCGAGCATGAGGCCGAGGCATTCTTTATCAACGGCGGGTTCCATAAGGCAAAAGCCTTTCGTGCAGGACCGCATCATTACGGGATCGTATTCACCATGCCTAGCCTATGAAAGTCTCGCTTTTCCAAGGGATCCTTTTCGCAATATTCGGTTTCGCCGCGCTTGTCGGACTCTTCGTTTTCTCGACGCACACGAGTACGACCGGAGGCGGCGCGTCAGAAGTGGGGTTGGTCACTATCTGGGGAACGCTCTCCAAACAAGACATCCAGAACGCGCTTACCGCGATAGGGCAAACGGACCAGTCCTTCAAGGAAGTCTCGTATGTACAGAAAGATGAAGCGACCCTCGCGAGCGACCTCGCTTCCGCGATCGCGACAGGCGATGCGCCTGACCTCGTGCTTGCTTCGCAGGAAAACCTTCAGTCGCTTGCAAGGCTCATTACTCCCATCCCGACCTCGACACTCTCGGCCGCAAGCTTCACCAGTGCTTTCATTGCCGAAGCGCAGCTTCTTACCACTCCGGACGGCTCGGGGTACTACGGCGTACCGTTTCTGGTCGACCCGCTCGTGCTTTTTTCGAATCGCGCGCTCCTGGCCTCGAAAGGCATCGCGAAACCGCCTGCGACCTGGGAAGCGCTTACCGGTCTCGTCTCGACGGTGGCAGAGCTCACGCCGAATCGCCAGATCACGCGGGGGCTTATCGGGCTTGGCACCTATGACAACGTGCATAACGCGCGCGGCATCCTTTCTTCGCTTTTCTTGCAGACAGGGATACCCGTCTCGTTCTATAGGAATGGTGTCCTTGCAGCGAATCTGAGCAGCGGTACGTCAGGGACGAGCGTCCCGGGGCAAGCCGTTATCGGTTTCTATTCGCAGTTTGCGGATCCTTCGAAGCTTTCCTACACCTGGAATGCCTCGCTTCCTGACTCGCAGAAAGCATTCCTTTCAGGTGATCTCGCACTCTATCTCGGCTATGTTTCCGAGGCGCGATTCTTGCGCAATGCCAATCCGAATCTCGATTTCGTCGTCGCGCCGTTGCCGCAACCGGGTACGGCGACCCTCAAATCGGCGTATGGCATCTTGTACTCCTTCATGATCCCGCGCGGCGCAAAGAACCCCTCGGGGGCATATCAGGCAGCAGCACTTCTCACCAGTAGCGCCGAGCAGGCGATTGCGGCGCAGGTGACCGGTCTTGCCCCGGTTTCTCTCACCGAGCTCTCGACGGCTCCCGCAGACCCGGTCGCTTCCGTCGCGTATGCTGAAGCGCTTTACGCGAACGGCTGGCTGTCCCCAACGCCCGCAAGCACGGACCAGGTCTTTTCTAGTATGATTACAGGCGTGATAACCGGCCGTTTTACACCTGCCACCGCGCTCTCTTCAGGAGAAAATTCGTTAAATCTGCTTCTACAAAAATGACTATGCCTACCATTCGTTCATTCGTTATCGCGGCACTCCTTGTCGTGTCGTTTGTACCGTTCGCGCATGCGGCAACCACCACCACTCCGCCGCCAAGTACCGTGACCACCACCACTCCGCCGCCAAGTACCGGTACCCAGGGTTCGGTGACTCTCATAAATCCTCTCGGCACCGGCACCACGCTCGAAGTATTCCTGCAGAGGATCCTTGCTGTCGTAATCCGTGTCGGTTCGATCGTCGTTATCCTCATGCTGGTGTATACCGGATATAGTTTCGTAGCTGCACGAGGGGCACCGGCAGAGATAGAAAATGCGAAGAAGATGCTCCTCTGGACGGTCATCGGAGCACTCATACTGCTTGGTGCTCAAGCGATAGCTTCTGGCATCCTCGCGACCATACAGGCGCTCGGCGGGTAATCCTTATGACGTTTGCGCAATTTGTCGGTAGCGGGAGTACGGGCATCATAGGAGTCATAAATACGGTCATTGTCCCGATCATCTTCGCTCTCGCCTTTGCTGCTTTCGTCTGGGGCGTCGTAAGCTATTTTTTCATTCACGGCGGAGAAGAAGGGAAACGTGCTGAAGGCAGGAACTTCATCCTTTGGGGCGTGATCGGCATGGCGGTACTTTTCTCCGTTTGGGGGTTTGTAGGTCTTCTGTTATCCACGCTTGGCATCGCACGCTAAGCATAATGTGCCATACTACATGCATATGAAATCGCTTATCCGCACCTCATTACTCGCGCTTATCTTGGTATTTCCGACCGCCGCTTCTGCCGTATATGATCAGACCATCACTACGACATATAATTTCGGCCTAGGCTCGTTCCCGGGCGGTTTTACCACGGGAACGGCTTGCTATGGTGGCGGGATAGGCTGCATCGCCGCGATCATCCTCTACCTCATCAACAGCGTCTTGGTGCCGCTTCTTTTTGCCGTCTCCTTCATTGTCTTCCTCTACGGAGTCGCTAAGGCGTACATCTTCTCTCATGGCGATTCAGCTGAGATCGGGAAAGGGCACCAGCTCATCCTTTGGGGACTTATCGGCTTCGTCGTCATGGTGTCGCTCTGGGGCCTCGTAAACGTTGCCGCTAACACCTTCGGTCTCTGGGGTTCAAGAGCACCGATACTCCCGACTTCCTACTGATCATGAAAAATATCTTCATCGCTTTTCTTTTCGGTATAGCAGGACTGCTCGTCCCAGCGTCGGCATATGCCGCTCCGTTTGTCGGTCCTTGTCCGGCGGGGCAGCGCCCCACTGCAACGGGTTGTGAGGTTATCCCTGCTGCGGGAGGTGGCGGCATCAATATAGGTCTCGTTACCCAGTATTCCTCAGGCATCCTTGCCCTCATCAACCAGGTTTTTGTCCCCGTCCTCTTCGCGATCGCCTTTCTCACCTTCCTGTATGGCGTCTATAAGTACTTCATCCTAGGAGCGGCAAACGAAGCTGAGCGTGCCAAAGGACGCGACTTCGTGCTCTGGGGCATCATCGGTTTTGTCGTCATCCTCTCTGTCTGGGGTCTCGTCGCTATCGTCGGTCGCACATTCGGCCTTCAGGCCGGCGGTACCGCTCCGGCCGCTCCCACCCTCTGACTATCCACACGTGAGGGAGTCGAGCATTGACCGCATATTCTAAAAAGCTACAATTAACTACATTAATCGATTACCTGTCTTATGAAAAAAGCCCTCGTTCTTACTTCCGGAACCTTTGCAGCGCTCGCGCTGCCGCTCGTCTCTTCAGCCGCGACGACGATCGCTAACATCTCTGATGTCGGCTCGTTCATGATTAACACGATTAATAACATCATCGTCCCGGTTCTTTTCGCGATCGCCTTCATCGTCTTCGTGTACGGTGCATTCGAGACTTTCATTATCGGCGCGAACAGTGACTCGGTGAAAGAGAAGGGCAAGAACCTCATGCTCTGGGGCCTCATCGGTTTCTTCGTGATGGTCTCCGTCTGGGGCTTGGTGAACATCCTTACCGGTACCGTGAGCTTCACGAGCACGTCAGGTGTCACGGGCGGTACGCCTAAGGCAGGTGTCCAGATCGGACAGTAATGGAAACGCAGATTCCCGGACCGATTTCTGATTTCCTAGCAAGGGTGGTGACGGAGATAATCAATCCGATCATCCTGCTCCTTGCAGCCGGTGCGTTCGTGCTCTTCCTCTGGGGCGGGTTCACCTTCATACGCGAGGCAGGCGATACCGCTAAGCGTGCCGAGGGTAGGAGAGCCATCCTTTGGGGTATCGTCGGACTCGTCATCATATTCGGAGCCTACGGTATCATCAATGTGGCACTCGGGACCTTCAATCTCTCGCCGGTCCAAAGGATTACGCAATAAAAAAGAAGCCGGATGGAAAACCATCCGGCTTTTTCGTCATAGACGCATTGTTCATTTGGTTGGAGAGACCAGGACGTAAGTCACCAAGGTGTTCTTGTCCTTCGACGTATTCCGAACATACTGTTCAAGAATCGGTTCGGGTACAAGAGGATTCTCGGGGCATATCTTGTCCGTCCCGTCTGTAAAGACGCAACGAATCTCGATTTCCGTGCCGTGGGTGAAGCTATACGTCTCACCTTTCCCAACTGCGAGATGGAGGCTGTCTTCGCCAGGCTCAAGTTCAAAGCGTCCCTTGAGGGGTCCTTTAGGCTGAGTCTGGCTAGCGGCTGCCTCCTTTCCTTGAGTTGACGAGCTTGAGTTGCTCAGGTGGATCATCGTCGCGAAGATCGCGAAGATGATTACCCCCCAGGCAATCTTACTTACCGGCAGCTTGGGCGCCGGAGCGGTTCGAACGACGTTTTCTGCGGGCATGGGTACCACCTCCTTCGTTAGGTTGGGTGCTTTGATTGGGTAGGAGCATCCGAGTCATCGCTGCCGCGATAGGAGCTAAGGTTTTGACGGTCTCAGGGTCAACTCCGCTCAAGTCAATAACGAAGTTGCTTTGGTTTGACGTGACGCCAGGGATTCCGTGCACTGCCGCAGCTAGGTGTGCAGCAGTGTTTGCGTTTACCGCGGCTTCCTTCATGCCCTTTTGCATAGCGAGAATCGAAGCCTGTTTCGCTTGAGCTGCTCGCGCTTCTGCCTCAGATGCTTCAACTTTGGCGTTAGCGGCGACGATACTCGGATCCTCGCGAACGCTCGGGGTCTGGAGTTGTACCTGAACCCCGAGACGAGCCAGGATGGATACGAAATTCCCGGCTTCCGCAAGGATAGCTTGTCTGCCATCCGGGGAGAACATAGGTTTCGTTACACCGTCGCTGTCAGGAAAGTCTGCGGCCTCGAGCTTACGCGCAAAAGCAGCATGATCCGCGCCTTTCTCAAGTGCTAAGAATTCGATGAAAAGGTTTCTCTCATTACGAATCCCTGCGGCTTGAGAAAATTGGCCAAAGAAAAGACGAGCGCCTTGTAAGTATGCATCGGCGATCTGACCAAGCGGGTCACTTACCTCAAGAAAGCGATAAGGATGAACGATACGATACTTCAACGTATTTTCTCCCCCGCCATCTTCAACGACTCCGAACCAGATCGGTATACCATCCTGAGCGTCAATCTTTTCGCCTGGGATCGTAAGGATCTGAGGATTCGTCGATGAGGGAAGCTCCAACACCTTGCAGAACAAGGGGAGAACCCAATGATTGCCGCTTGCAAGACGTAGTTGGGGAGACCCCAGTATCAACACGATACCGTCGTAGCCTACCTGGACGGTTCGGAGACCGAGCCAGAAGATGCTCGCAGCGCTACCAAGCGATGCCAGGAGACTGCACAAGAAGCGCAGCGGTTCCCAGAGTGGAGACAAGTAACCCTCGTAGAGGATCTGCCATACCACCGAAGCGATAAAGAGACTCACGATGATGCCGAGAGACAGAGTGATTGCGGGCGTGAGAGGCCGCGCACGTGCAGTTTGAGACGTATGCATGTCTTTCTCCTCAAAGGACAAGCCTGACCGAAATGGGAAGGCAGCTGCGTATATAGTACATAAACTCTTTATAAAGTCAAGTACTGTATCGGATATTCCGGTGCTGAGGGGGAGACTTGAACTCCCATGGGTTGCCCCGTCTGCTCCTAAGGCAGGTGCGTCTACCAATTTCGCCACCTCAGCGTCTTCCAAAACCAAAAAGGTTCTGATACGATACAGTGTACCGCGCCTATAGCTCAGTTGGTAGAGCAGCTCCCTCTTAAGGAGACGGTCCAAGGTTCGAGCCCTTGTAGGCGCACAAAGCGAGTCCTCGAGTCTTGTACGCCTAAGCACGCTTGGGAAGCGTGCGTCTAGGGCGAGAAGACCTTGCGAGCATTTTCTGGAGCAAGGCGAACAGAAAATCCGCAAGGTGTACTGAAGCTGTAAGCTTCGAGAAATGTACTCATGACCCTTGTAGGCGCACAAAGCGAGTCCTCGAGTCTTGTACGCCTAAGCACGCTTGGGAAGCGTGCGTCTAGGGCGAGAAGACCTTGCGAGCATTTTCTGGAGCAAGGCGAACAGAAAATCCGCAAGGTGTACTGAAGCTGTAAGCTTCGAGAAATGTACTCATGACCCTTGTAGGCGCACAAAGCGAGTCCTCGAGTCTTGTACGCCTAAGCACGCCTGGAAAATGAAGGAACGCCTTGCTTCGCAAGGCGTTCCTTCATTTTGTGCCGAGGGTGGGGCTCGAACCCACACGATGGTTTTTAGGCCATCTCCGAGTTTTAAGCTCGGTGCGTCTACCATTTCGCCACCTCGGCGCGGTGTATCACACAGTATACCTATGAGGCCCGGGAGGGATTCGCACCCTCGCATAACGGTTTTGCAGACCGTCGCGTTGCTTCTTCGCCACCGGGCCTTTGTCCCTCAAGATGGACGGAATATCTTCGATGCAAAGGTCCCGTTCCTTTAGGTACGATATAAATATATCGTACTTTCGTTTAAGCCGCAGCTCTTTCTTTTCCTCTTCTTGATACATGAGCCGAAAAAGTTTAAGGCTATCTCGAGTCGAGTATCTCAGTTGATGGGCGTCGGGCGCACTCCCATGCCGGTATAACCCTCTTCCAGTGATGCTAGCGATCGAGACCAGTCTCTGGTGTAAGGTCGCTAAAAAGTCTCTGCTGCCGCTTGTAAATACGGTAAGTAGACGTTTTGACCGTCCTTGTCTGTCCCGGTCTATATACGCACCTCCGTCTCCATCAAAATATCCACGTATGAAATCACCAAGGAACTCGTCTGGAACAGCGGGGAAACTCATGGTGAGTGATTTGTGTGGCGTAACTCCGAGTCCAACAAGACTCTCGAAAAGTGCATGACTACCGATTCGTAGTAGGTATTTTTTCTTGTGGTTCCCGCGTGCATCTTGCTGCACTATAGTGTGTGTCGAATGGAGAAGGGAACGTATTACAACGATGCGGTCCTTATCTGTACTAGTGACGCGGACGTATTTGCCACGCAAGTAGGGTGCGTCCTCAAGGCTCCCATCTGCAAACAAAAAGCCAAGTACGTATGCCATCTCTGATTCCCACCGCAGGAAGAACCTTTCATTAACTGGATATTTGACCCCCATACAATAATGGTAACATCAAATCCTGCACAGATATGTATAATGCAAGGATAATGGGTGACTAGGACTAGCGCTCCTCGGTGGCGTTTTCAGTCTCCTCGCGATTGTCGAGCATGAAGTCGATGCGCGGCAAGCCGTGGAGACGCGTGTGCGTCTTCAGGTGCTCAGAGAAATCCTTACGCTTGCGGTCGAGGAACGCGAGCGCTGCAGGAGCTTTCTCTTCTGGAAACACACTTACGAAGACGAGGACGCGTTCGCCTTTCGAGACCGACTGCGCGCGTACTACGGTAATGAGGGAGCCGCTACCGGCCTCTTCCGCGATGAAGCGTGCAGCTTCGTGAGTGATGATCTCGATCGCGCGCTTGTTACGCTCGGAGGCATTCATACTTTTTCGATCGTGAACGCGACGACCTCGTCACCGTAGACGACCGGTTCGCGCAGCTCCATCTCCATGCCGAAATCGCCTTCGACCTTGATTTCCGAGATGTCGGCGCGGGCTTGCTGCAGGTTCGTAATCTTGCCTTGAGCGATCTCTTCGCCATTGCGGATAAGCTTTACGCGGTCGCCGAGCGTGAGCGTGCCGGAGACGTGACGGGCGCCGAGCACCTGCTTTTTCGAAGTCGAAGAGAAGGGTTTCAGGACCTTTGCCCGTCCGAGCTCTTTCTCCGTGTCCATGGCAGGCACACGTTCCTTCAGGAGCTCTTCAACCTTTTCGGCGAGCTCGTAGATGATGGAGAAGGAGAGGATGGATACGTTGTCACGGTCGGCGAGATCGCGTGCGATCGCGTCGGTGCCGGTATTGAATGCGATTACGACGCCATCTGCGGCGTAAGCGGTCTTCACATCGTTTTCCGAGACGCTCCCGACGCCTGAGGCGATGATCCGTATGCTTGCGCGCTCGTGCATGATCTTCGAGAGCTCGTGTGCGATCGCATCGATCGAGCCAGCAACATCAGCCTTGACGATGAGCGGGAGTTCGATCATGCCTTGCGTAGCAGTGCTACGTTCGGGTTTCGCTGCCAGGGTCTTCGCCTGTGTGGTGGCGAGCGCTTCCGCCTCTTTCTTGGTAGCGACGACGCTGAAGAGAGAACCGGCGGACGGAAGCTTGCTGAAGCCTGAGATGCGTACCGGTGCGGACGGCCCCGCTTCCGTGACGCGCTTGCCGAGGAAGTCCTCGATGAAGCGTATCGGAGCATACGCATCGCCCGCGACGACGAATCCGTCGCAACGGAGCGTACCGTCCTTGAGGATGAGCGTCGCCGAGGCGCCGCGTTTCGGGTCTTGAGTAGATTCGAGCACGAAGCCGGTCGCGCTCGCTGCTGGGTCAGCCGTGAGCTCGGCCAGATCAGCCGCAAGGAGAACGAGGTCAAGAAGTTCCGAGACACCCTCGCCAGTCTTTGAGGAAACGGGCGCGTAAGCGATATCGCCACCCATGCCCTCGATGTAGATCTCGTGCTCGATGAGCGAGAATTTTGTCCGATCGATGTCGGCGTTGTTCTTGTCGATCTTCGTGATGGCGACGATGTAGGGGATCCCGGATTCTTTGATGGCTGCGAGCGCATCAAGAGTCTGTGGCATGACGCCTTCATCGGCTGCAACGACAAGGATCGCGATATCAGCCGCGGCTGCACCGCGCGTGCGCAGACTCTTGAAAGCCTCATGGCCCGGCGTGTCGAGGAACGTGACCGGGCGGTTGTCGTGTGTCGCGATATATGCCGAGACATGCTGCGTGATGCCGCCCGCCTCATGAGCCACGACGTTAGCTTTCCGGATGTAATCCAGAAGGGAAGACTTGCCATGGTCGATATGACCCATCACCGCGATGACGGGCGGTCGTGTCTCCTTCGCCATAATGGCTCTATTTCATCACAAAAACGCTGAATTTTCAACCAGATAAAATAAAAAGAGCCGCGTTCGCGACTCCTGGCAGGACGACCTTCAGGGAGGTAAGGTCGTCCTGCCGTGCATCCATCCGAACCCGTATGGCATAGTCTCGCATCGGAAGCAATGCCCGTCTGCTCCGAAGAGGGAGCGCGACTCACAGGTGGTGGAATCTGCACGCTACTCTAGCACGTACCATATATCTGTCAAGTATCAAAAGATAAGCGACCAGGAAGGTCGCTTATAGATAAAGGATCAGATACCGGTCATATAGAAGCTGCCGACGCATTTCCAATTGCCATCCTGGTCTTCTTTGTAGACGACAAGGAGTGTGGCGATAAATTCGATCGGTTCGACGCGTAACCGCTTGATCCGTGGATACGCTTTGTCAAAGATGCTCGAAGTGTGCCGGGCAAGCGTAATGTGCAACGTGTTTTCTCCTTCGTATCGGCCTCGGACATAGCCTGGAACCTCACGGATGATCTTGCAAGCAGAGATCCATTGTTCAGCCAGAGCGAGCGGAACCTTCGGTTGAAGGCTCAGATATTTCTTACCGAAGGGGTGTATCTCGTCGGTCGTGAAAGACATCGGAGGCAGGTTCCTTGCAAGATGCTTGGCGATGCGCTGTATATCCTCCTCCTCGGCCTCGACTGGAGGAAAGAGGGTGATGTACGGCGGACGGGTACGATACGGAGCCTCAAGGCCGGTAATCTTCGCGACTCGATCCATGAGCGCGCGGATCTTTCCGGATGCAGGCTCAGGGACATTGAGTGCGAAGATATAACGGGACATGAGAGGCTCCCTCACGAGTTGATCTGTCTGTACTGTACGTCTCCACTGGATGCCGAGTCAATCGGTCCGTATCGTGTAGAATACATAGCATGTGGATACGTCGACGGACCTATCTTGATGCGGCAGCAGGTATGGCGGGAAACCCATCATCGCCGCACGAGGAGGGACGGCGTGTGCGGACGATGCTCGAAGACGCACGGACGCGCATCGCGCGGCTTCTTGAGGTGCAAGGTGATGACGTGATATTTACAAGCGGCGCGACAGAAGCGAACGCGCTCGCGATACTCGGGTACGTTCGAGCGACGAGGAAACGTGCCGGAAGCGATACGCCGGGCAGGAACAACCTGCATGTGCTCTACCTTCCGAGCGCGCATGCCTCGATCGTCGAGAATGCCAAGCGTCTCGCGCTTGAGGGCGTGACCGTCGAGCCTCTTCCTATAAAGGACTCCCGTGTCGATGTGGCGCTCCTTGCGGAGATGATCAGACCCGAAACGGTCCTGGTCGCGATGGAAGCGGTGTGTGGCGAAACCGGTGTCGTATGGAATACGCGCGAGGTAGGAGAAGTACTACGCAAGGCGCGTACCAGTGACAGGCCAGCTATCGTGCTGCACGTCGACGCGAGCCAGGCACCGCTTACGGAGAAGATCACACGGGATCATTTCGGCGCAGGGACGCTCGTGCTTGATGCGTCGAAAGTCTCGGACGTACGCAGCCTGGGCGTGCTTATCGCGCATCGGACCATCCCGCTCGAATCGTTGTATGGCGGTGGCGGTCAGGAAAGGGGTCTGAGGCCCGGCACGGAGAATCCAGAAGGGGCGGCACGGTTTGCAGCGGCGCTTGAGAGCGTCGTGAGAAGCCGCGCAGCGTTCCGCAAGAAGTCCGGCAAGATCCGGAAACTCTTGGCCGAGCGCATCCTGAAAGATATTCCGAACGTGTTCGTGCAGGAAGGGAAGGAACAGGTTCCGAATATCCTGAACGTCGCCCTTGTCGGGAGGGATACGGACTACCTCGTGGCCCTCCTTGACGAGGCTGGGTTTGCAGTCTCGACCAAGAGTGCTTGCGAGACTGACTCGGAAGAAGGCTCACGTGCGGTTTTTGTCCTCACCGGCGACGCGGAACGGGCTCGGGCGACCCTTCGAGTCTCTTGGGGGCCGGGCTTTTCAGCTCGCGCGGCTGCACGGTTCGTAAGAGCGCTTGTGCGGGAAACCGCGTTTATTGACAAAGGTTCATCAGAATAGCATCATACTTTTATATGAATATCGAGGAACTCTCCAAATCTCAGCTCATACTTCTCACGATACTCGTGAACTTCGTGACCTCGGTCGCGACCGGCATCCTCACGGTCTCGCTTCTTGATCATGCTCCTGCCTTCGTAACCCAGACGGTAAACCGTGTCGTCGAGCACACCATCGAGACGGTCGCTGCCGCAGCTCCTGCCGCTATCATCCAAGCACCAGCTCCCTCGAACCAGGATCTCGTCACTGCTGCGATCGGTGCTGATGCTGCTCGTATCGTCGCTATCTATGACGCCGCGACAGGCACTTCGACGCCTGTGGTGAGTCCGGGGTCGTACATCGCGAAGTCGCGCATCGTCGTGACCGCTGCACAAGACGATCTGCCGAAAGAGGCGCTTATCGAATTCACGACAGGGAGCTACGTCGCGGCTTCTCTCTCGAAGGCTGGTAAAGGGATCGCGATTTACGGGTTCGCTGATGACGCTGTCTTGCCGAAGATCTCCTCACCTGCTTTGGTCCCAGCAAGCGAGCTTAAGCTCGGCGAGACCGCTCTCTCGGTCAGCGCTGATGGCACCGCAGCGACCGGTATCGTGGCACGGATAAGCGCTAAGGGGATCAGCACGACGTTGCCGGAAATCGGGGTCGGCACCGCGGTCGTCGATCTCTCGGGTAATCTCATCGGCATCGGCATCGGATCACCTTCCGGTCTTCTCGTCGGCACGGACACGATCAACGCCATTCTCGCTCCTGCGCCTTCGACCGCAACGTCGACCCCGGCAAAATAAGCGATTATGCCTCCTTTTAACAATTTCACTACCAAAGCCAAGGAAGCCGTGCGTCATGCGCACGAGCTTGCCATAGAGCGTGGCCAGAACCACGTCTCGCCGCTCCACCTGCTTGCCGCGCTCGTCCTGCAGGAAGAATCCCTGGTATTTTCACTTCTCGACCGGATGGAGGTCGACACGATCATGCTTGCCGACAATATCCTCGAGCACCTCGAAGCTCCAGAGACCTCCGCGACCCTTTCGCCGTCGTATCAGATCTACCTCACGCCAGAACTCGCACAGGCCTTGGAAGCCGCCGGCAAGATCGCTGCACGTCTGAATGATGCTTTCGTCGGGACCGAACACCTTTTCCTCGCGGTACTCGAACACCCTGGGCCCGCTTCCGACATCCTCGCGCGCTTCTCGATCAAGAAAGACTTGGCGCTTTCGATACTCAAGGAGATCAGGTCATCCAAGGACGCTGACGAAGGCGAGCCGCGCCGTTTCCGGGCGCTTGCGAAATATGCGCGCAATCTGACGAAGCTTGCTGCAGAAAACAAGCTCGATCCGGTCATCGGTCGCGATAGCGAGATCAATCGCGTGATCCAGATCCTCGCGCGGCGCACGAAGAACAATCCGGTCCTGATCGGCGAAGCAGGTGTCGGTAAGACAGCGATCGCTGAAGGTTTGGCTGTGCGTATGGCCATGGGCGACGTACCCGACTCGCTCCGAGGCAAGGAACTTCTGTCGCTCGATCTCGGTCTTATGATCGCAGGAACGAAATACCGTGGCGAGTTCGAGGAGCGTATGAAGAACGTGATGAAGGAGGCCGAGCGCGCAGAAGGCAAGATCATCATCTTCATCGATGAGCTCCATACGCTCGTGGGTGCCGGCGGTGCGGAAGGCGCGATGGATGCATCAAACATGCTGAAACCTGCGCTCGCGCGCGGCGAGATCCGCGTGATCGGGGCAACGACCCTCAAGGAATATCAGAAGCACATCGAGAAGGACGCTGCGCTTACGCGTCGTTTCCAGCCAGTGTATGTCCAGGAGCCTTCGGTCGAAGACGGTATCGCGATCTTGCGCGGCCTGCGCGACAAATACGAGCTTTTCCATGGCGTACGTATCACTGACGGAGCGATCGTCGCTGCAGTCGAGCTGTCGAGCCGCTACATCAGCGACCGTTTTCTGCCGGACAAGGCGATCGACCTTATCGACGAAGCTGCTTCTGGCCTCCGCATCGCGCTTGAGAACAAGCCGCCGCTCCTTGAGGAGACCGATCGCAAGATCCGTCGTCTTGAGATCGAGAAGCAGGCGCTTCAGAAAGATCTCGATAGCGAGCAGGCGAAGGAGATCAAGGAACGTATCAAGGGTATCGATAAGGAGATTGCCGATCTGCGCGAGAAGACGCAAGAGCTCGAACTCAAGTGGAAGAACGAGAAAGAGGTCCTGAACAGTATCCGTGCCGCAAAGACGGAGCTCGAGGAGCTTAAGGTCCAAGCAGACAACGCCGAAGCGGCTGCTGATCTCGGTACGGTCGCGGAGATCCGCTACGGGAAGATCCCGCATATCCAGAAAGACCTCGAGACGAAGCTCAAGCGCTTGAAGACTCTTCAGAAATCGCGTCGCGTCTTGAACGAAGAAGTGACCGAGCAGGAAATCGCTGCTGTCGTCTCGCGCTGGACCGGCGTGCCCGTAGCGAAGATGCTTGAAGAAGAGGCGGCCAAGCTCTCGCGCATGGAAGAGGCCCTGAAAGGGAGCATCATCGGCCAGGATGCTGCCGTGAAAAAGGTGACGGACGCCGTGAAGCGCTCACGCGTGGGTATCAGCGACCCGAATCGTCCGATCGGCTCGTTCCTCTTCCTCGGGCCGACCGGTGTCGGTAAGACCGAGCTTTCGAAGAAGCTCGCCGAGTTCATGTTCAACGATCCGGACGCATTGGTGCGTGTCGACATGTCAGAGTTCATGGAGAAGCATTCGGTGGCGAAACTCATCGGCGCGCCTCCGGGCTACGTGGGGTACGAGGAGGCCGGTTCGCTTACCGAAAAGATCCGTCATCGCCCGTACGCCGTAGTGCTCTTCGACGAAGTCGAGAAGGCTCACCCGGAGGTTTTCAATATCCTCCTGCAGGTCCTTGATTCGGGACACCTGACCGACGGCAAGGGCCGCAAGGTCAATTTCAAGAACACGATCATCGTGCTCACGTCCAACATCGGCGGCGAGTTCATCGACAAGCTCGCGCACATGGGCTTCGGCACGGTGAACGCGACGGAAGCGACCCGCTTCGAGGAGACGAAGGAGAAGGTCATGGGCGCTCTGCGTGAGCACTTCCGTCCGGAGTTCTTGAACCGCCTTGATGACATCATCATCTTTGATCCGCTTGCCAAGGAAGCGCTCGCACAGATCGTAGATGTGCAAGTGGAGGAGGTCGTGAAGCGTCTGGCACAAAAGCGCATCGTCCTCAATATCGCGCCTGAAGTGCACGCCTGGCTCGCCGAGAAGGGCTACAGTCCGGAGTATGGCGCCCGTCCGCTTCGCCGTGCGATTCAGGATGCGATTCTGACCCCGCTCGCCTCGCTCATGATTGGCCAGGGTCTCATGGAGGGCGGTACCGCCACCGTCTCGATCAGGGCGGGTGAACCGCATTTCGAGATCAAGAAGGCCCCCGTCCGCACCCGCCGCCCGAAGGCAGCTGCGGTTGCTTAAGAACGGCCGGTCTGCTATAGTTTCCGCACTATGTCACAGATTCGCCTTATCAAGCTCAAGTCGACGAAGTCGCCGCACGTCATCTGGACGCGCAAGAACAAGAAGACGACTGAGCGCAAGATCGAGCTCACCAAGTTTGATCCGACTATCCGCGCGCGCGTCACCTTCAAGGAGGCGAAGAAATAAGCAAAATATAAAACGCGGACCATTTTGGGTCCGCGTTTTATATTTTATCCGCAGGTACACAGGCTGATTTTATCTTCGCTACGAGCGCGTCAATCTACGCTCTGAGAGCGATACAGAAAACATGAGGAGAATGAGGCCGCTGATTACAACAATTCCCGCACAAAGAAACGCGAAAGAAGGGCTGAATGCTTGCCAGAGCCAGCCGCCGCCGATGCCGGCAAGGAGCGCGCCGAACCCGGTGACCGCCTGAAGCCAGCCGAGTCCTTTCCCGCGGACTTCTGCCGCAGAGAGTTGGGAGGCGTACGAGCGTTGTACGCCGTCAGTCAGTGCCGGAAAGAGACCGAGCGTGAGGAAGCCGAAAGCAAGCGACCATGCACCACCGGCAAGGGCGATCACTGCGTAGCCCACGAGCAAGAAGACATACCCGATGATGATGACGATCGGTGCGCCGAAACGATCGCTCGCGCGTCCGGCCGGAAGCGAGAAGACGGCATAGGAGAGGTTGTAGGCCATATAGAAGAGCGGGATATTGGCGATGAGGAGGCCGAGCGATTCCGTCTGGAGCAGCATGACCGCGATCGGAAGCGAGCCTACCGAAAGGACGAAAAGCGAGAGGAGGTAGAGCTTGAAACGGCGTGAGAGGGCACCGCTTCCGGTCGTTGCAGTCTTCAATTGCGTCGTCACGACATCACGGATGAAGAAAAGCGTCGCGATAGAAAGAAGGCCGACGACGAAGGCGGTCAGGAAGACCTTATCGAAATCAAGCGGGAAGGCGCGAAGGATGAGATAGGCGACCAGCGGCCCCAATATCGCCCCTATCGTATCCATAGCGCGGTGGTAACCGAAGGAACGTCCGAGAGTATCTTCCGACGCGGAGAAGGAGATAAGCGCGTCTCGTGCTGGGTCGCGCAGCCCCTTGCCCACACGGTCGAGGAAACGCAAACCGAGCGTCCCAGAAACCGTGGAGACGAGGACATAGAACGGACGCGTCGCGACGGAAAGGGCGTATCCCGTGATGATGAACGGCTTACGGCTCCTGATCTTGTCAGAAAGCCGGCCTGAGTAGACCTTGAATGCGTTTGCGGTCGCTTCGGCAATGCCGTCGACGAGACCGAGCGAGGCTGCACCGGCGCCGAGGATGGAAGTGAAGAATGCAGGGAAGGCCGCAAAGACCATCTCGGAAGAGAAGTCATTGAAGAGGCTCGTGAGGCCGAGGATGAAGACGTTTTTCGGCAGGCCGAAGATACGCTCGAGCATGAGTAGATGATAGCAGAGTACTGATCACCAGGATCGCGAGTACGCGTATCGATCCTTAGAGGATCAACTCTCAAGGTTTTCGATTCCTGGTCGCGAAGTCTCCCAGACTTCGCTTGGGTCCGCCTGTGGTCACAGATAATTCAGTTGCCGTCGCAACTGAATTTCCGCGATCCCGGCTCGCGGTTTTGTCTGCTGACAAAACATCGCTGCGCCTCCCGCAAATGAGAAAAGACTGGAGCAGTCCAGTCTTTTCTCATTTGCGGGCCCACCAGGAATCGAACCTGGACTAGCGGTTTTGGAGACCGCTGTTCTACCACTAAACTATGGACCCGAAGTGAGGCGGAACGAAGTAATGCCTCGCAGTACTCACGATACCAGAAAGCAGGGTGGGGGAAAAGCACGCACCGAAGCTTTCTGCACGGTATGATACGAGTATGCGTTCCCGCGCCACTTTTCTCGCACTCTTCATCATCATAGGGTCATTCGCATTACCGCACCTCGCGCATGCGGGCGGCATCCCTTTCTTCGGCCCCATCATCCCCAAGGATTACAGTATCTGCCCAGCAGGATGGGGACTGCTCATCACGGTTGTGAACAACATCATCAGTCTGCTCCTTACTCTGATGATCACCTTTGTCGCGCCGCTCATGATCGCGTACGCAGGTTTCTTGCTCGTCGTAAATCGAGGGGACTCGGGGGCTATCAGCAAAGCAAGAGGGATATTTACAAACATCGTCGTTGGTCTTGTCGTGTCTTTTTCGGCATGGATGATCGTCGATTGGATCATGGCAGCGCTCTATAGCCCTTCGGACGTCGGAGGTACCTGGTCGAGTCTCATTTCCGGAGGAGGCGATGCCTGTCTCCCGCAGAAAGGCGCACTTCCGGGCGAAGGGTTAACCTCGGCAGGGTCCACAGGCGTAGCGACAAGTCCTGGTACAGGCGCATGTGCAGTAACGCCGCTCACGCCGCTTGCTACCGCTCTCGCCCAGAGAATGGAATCAGGACAGACGATCATTTGGGATAACACCGATTCACGATTGAAGCCTTGTGTCGACAAGTTCATCGGCCAGGTCGGAGGGACGGTCACTTCTGCATACCGCCCAGCGGAATACCAGTCACATTTGCGGGAAATATACGATAAGTGGTGCGGACAAGGGTTGAAAACAAATACTCAAGTTGCGTGTACCAGCATAAAAAGCGCGATCTCGACGGAGGTAGGCAAACATTTCGGTTCTAGTTGGAGTTGCGGTTCCGTCGGCCAGACATCCCAGCACTCTTCAGGTACGGCAGTCGACATAAGCGGTATCAATCACAGTAGCGCGGCAGTGCAGCAAGCCGCTGCCTCGTCTTGTCTCACCTGGCGGAATTATCCGGGCGATCCCTACCACTACGACCTCAAGTCTTCTTGTTCCTGCCGATAACTTAAAGGAGCTTAACGTCCTAGTTTCCGAAGCCACGCGCGTTGGCGGCGCGCGTACTGCCAGAGTTTTGCTGAAAGCGCGGGGAGAAGCGATGTCTCGGTGCGCTCGCCACGCAGGTACTCTCCGACGAGACGATACTCGAGTCCGAGCTCGTTCAGGCGAGCGTCGCCCACGTCTCTACGAACACGGCGCACTTCTTCTACAAGCCGGCGATCGAGCGCTTGCTCGAGTCGTGTGTCGATGCGTTCGCGGAGCTCTTCGCGCGGGGGATTGATGATGATCCACTCTGCGTCGTAAGCAGGTACGAGTTTTCGTGAAGGCACTTTGCCGTGTGCCTCGATGATCTCAAGGGCGCGTATGAGGCGACGGCGGTTGTGCGGATCGAGCGCGGCCGCGCGGTCAGGATCAGCTGCATTGATGCGTGCGACGAGCTCTTCATTAGAAAGCTTTTCGAGCTCCCCGCGTAGCGTGAGATCCGGGTTTGTCTCTTCCGGAAGGCCATACAGGAGCGCATCGAAATAGAAATGCGTGCCACCGGCGAGGATGGGGAGTTTGCCACGTGCGCTGATCTCTCTGATGAGTTCGGTCGCGTCTTTGACGAAATCGCCCGCAGAGTATGCATCTCTCGGGTCTCGGATGTCGATCAGATGATGAGGGACACTGCGCATCTCTTCCCGAGTGATCTTTTCAGTGCCGATATCAAGACCGCGATAGACTTGCCGCGAATCGACGGAAATCACTTCGCCGCCGCGCGTGAGCGCTTCCTCGACCGCACGCGCGGATTTTCCTGAAGCAGTGGGCCCTGCGATGCAGAGAATTTGTGCCATGACTCGATGCGATGGTATCATACCCGGTACCTAACCAGAATACGCCTATGAAAGAAATGAAAAGCAATTATTGTGAACACTGCGGGGAATTTCACGACTCTGTCCGCGATTTCGTCACACAGGTGAAGGTCGGTGAGACCGTCCCGGATTTCGAATTCGAGGTCTATCACAATGATGAGATCAAGACCATGAGCTTCTCGCAGCTCCGCGGCAAGTGGACGATCGTCGTCTTCTATCCGGCTGACTTCACGTTCGTCTGTCCGACCGAGCTTGAAGAGCTTGCAAAGCTCTACCCGAAGTTCCAGGAGCTCAATGCCGAGATCATCTCAGTCTCTTCGGATACGGTCTTCACGCATAAGGCGTGGCACGACACTTCGGAGGGCATCAAGGCGATCAAGTACCCGATGGCCGCTGACCCTTCGGGCAAGATGGCGTACGCATTCGGCGTCCTTATCGAGGGCGGAGAAGCGCAGCTCACTCCGGATGAGGGTCTCGCGATGCGCGGTACCTTCATCATCGATCCGTCCGGCACGCTCCGCGCGATGGAGGTGAATGACAACTCGATGGGTCGCAAGGCCGCTGAGACGATGCGTAAGCTCCAGGCAGCGCAGTACGTCGAGACGCACAAGGGCAATGTCTGTCCGGCCTCCTGGGAGCCAGGCGATGACACGCTTGAGCCGGGTCTCGACCTGGTCGGCAAGCTCTAATCCCGCAGGGAAAACAAAAGCCCCGCTCTGTAAAGCGGGGCTTTGCCTTATCTCATGATGAGCGAGCAGCCGAACTTTTCTTGTTCGAGAAGCAGGCAGGCATGATAAGGGACGTTTGCTTGAAGATCTACCTCTTGTTGAGGCGGGGGAGGGAAAGGTTCGCCGGTAGAACAGCATTCCTCTCGCTCCATGTTACGCCTCGTGGTGTCGGAATTGTTGTAGAAAGAAAGCACGGGCTGTACGAGCAGTTGAGAGAAAATCCTGTACTCTTCATACGTAAGCGGAACTACGCCTGAATTTTTCTTGACCGTTATAGCGATGTTTTCCCGTTCCTTTTCCTCGCATCTGAGGTATTGGCCGGGATTTCTCACCACCGTCGGGACATTCGGATTGAACACTATCTTGTACTCAAAGCTAGTGTCCGCGATGGTAATCTGGCCCTCGTAATCAACATCTTCAACGACTTGCTGGATCGAAAGACGTAATTCCACGAAAAAACCTTTTAACGTGTTCATGTCAGACCTCCAATCTGAATAACCTACACGCAAAGAAACGAGCATTTCTGGTATGCACGGTAACCCCATGGTAAACAGGTGTCAATTGGAGAGTTGCCGAAACTGAAATAGTGAAGGCGGAACCATAATGGTTCCGCCTAGAGGATCAATCGGGCCCTTTTCCGGCCTCTGCGTCGTAGACGCCAAGGACTTGATCCAACGGGGTGCCGAAACGTCCCCTATCCTTGTGCCGGGTGGTATGCCCGGCCATTACTTCGTCGACGCGTATGCATCGTTGTCTCCTCTCTCGTTGTGGAGAATCTAAAAAGAGTATTGCGTATATATAGGTATTTGTCAATACTTCGCAGATTCGTTTTTGTACCAAAGCTTGGTCACGAGTCGCTAACCGTTTTGCTCCAGGCATTCGCAAAACGCTAAGCGCTCTCGACCCCGGCTCGCTATCCTCGCAGAGCCTCGGACATAGCTGCGCCTTTCAAGTCCCTCACGCATGACGCGCAGGCGTCATGCTTCCCGGCACAAACGAAAACAGCCCCCTGCGGGCTGCTTCATTTGTGCCAGGAGAGGGACTTGAACCCTCACGCCTTTCGACAATTGGTTTTGAATCAATCGCGCCCCGATACTGAAAACGCTGTGCTGGAGGAGGGACTTGAACCCTCACGCCTTTCGACAATTGGTTTTGAATCAATCGCGTCTACCATTCCGCCACTCCAGCGTTTCAGTACGGGGTGCATCTACCATTTTACCCCGTACCAAACCGAGCGTGCGTCCTCTATCCATCTACCGTGCGATTACGGTTTTGGTATGGGGCCGACATCCCGGCTATGTGTTGAAGGGTAGCATATGCTAAAATCTTTTTCATGAGCCCCGTTAGAAAATTTCTCACGAACAGTCTATTGCTCTCGAAATCTTTCTGCACGATATGACCGGTTTTTCTAACGGGGTGAATGAAGAGGCACGCTATGTTCCGACCAAGTACGACTCGGTCTTTTGGATCGATGTCGATCGTATCGTGCCGAACCCCTATCAGCCCCGCCGTGAATTCAGCGAAATGGGCCTCAAGTCGCTCGCCGAGAGCATCCGCCAGTATGGCGTCCTCCAACCGCTCGTCGTGAGCCGTACTGATGTCGAGAAGCCAGACGGCGGTCTTGAGAGCGTCTACGAGCTTGTCGCCGGCGAGCGTCGTTTGCGCGCGAGCAAGCTCGCAGGTCTCACGCAGGTGCCGGTAGTGATCCGTCAAGGCGAAAGCAATCTCACGAAGCTCGAGCTCGCGATCATCGAGAACCTCCAGCGCGAAGACCTGAACGCGATCGACCGCGCGAAAGCGCTCCAGAAGCTCATAGAAGAGTTCGGTCTCTCGCATGGTGAGACCGCCGCGAAGATCGGCAGGAGCCGTGAGTATGTCTCAAACAGTCTCCGTCTTCTGGCTCTGCCTGAGCATATCCAGACCGCGATCGTTGCTAGGGAGATCACCGAGGGCCATGCGCGTCCGCTCTTGGCGCTTAATGATCGTCCTGAGGAGCGCGAAACGCTTTTCAAGGAAATCATCCTCAAGAAGCTGCCGGTCCGTGCCGCCGAGCGTATCGCACGCTCGATCGCTCAGGAACGCGTCCGCTCATATCACCGGAAGACTCGCGAGACCGTCGAGCTCGAGAAATCGCTTACCGAGACCTTGGGTACGCGCGTCATCATCGAGACTAACGCGGAAGGGGGCCGGCTCCTCATCGAATTTTTCTCGCCGGAAGACCTCCAGCACTTGGTCGATGCGCTTGTCGCGGAGCGCGAGGCAGAAGCGCAGCGTGTAGCAGAAGCGGTAGAGCAGTATCCGGTCTACCCGAACACGACTCAGGTCGAGGACGGCGCTATCGCGCAGGCGGCTCCGGAAGAACCGTCAGAAGACGAAGATCTCTACTCAGTGAGCGGATTTGCCGTGTAGGGTACGCATGCTCGAGCGGCGGTGTCGCGCTCGTCGCCCTGGATGTTTCGTTGGTTCCGTGAGGCCGAGCGCCGCACGGATATTTTTTCGCGCGAGCGACGTGCGTACGAGTTCGAGCCATTTGGGCGAGGGGTGCGCCGAGTCGCGTCGGATGATCTCCACGATATCGCCATTGCTGAGTACCGTATCGAAAGAGGCGAGTTTCCCGTTCACCTTCGCTCCTTGCAAGTGATCGCCGAGATCGGAGTGGATCGCATAGGCGAAATCGATCGGCGTCGAGGCGGCAGGGAGGTCGACCACATCTCCTTTCGGAGTGAAGACGAAGACGCGATGAGAAAAGAAATCTTCCTTGAGTCCTTCCACGAATTCCTGCGAACCGGTGGCCTCGGCATGCGCCTCGGCGAGTTCAGCGAGCCAGGGCGGGACTTTCGCAGGACTAGAAGCTTCCTCGCCGCTCTTGCTCATGCGCATAAGCGAAGGGATGAGAGAGCGCCAAGAAGAAGCAAGGGAAGAGAAGCGGCTTCGCTGCGCGTTCGGGTTGAGTTGGTCGATATCCTTCCCAAGCTGTTTATAGGACATATGGGACGCGATACCGAAGCTTGCGTGACGGTGCATCTCTTCCGTGCGGATCTGGATTTCCACGACACCCGCATCAGGAGTCATTACCGTGGTGTGGAGCGACTGATACCCGTTCGGTTTCGGGAAAGCGATGTAGTCCTTGAATTGCCCAGGAATCGGCTTGTAAAGGGCGTGGATGAGACCGAGGGCCACATAGCAGTCCTCCATCGTTGGCACGATGACGCGCAGGGCGGCGATGTCGTGGATGAGGTTGATGTCATCATTCTTGCGCTTCAGCTTCTGGTGGAGGCTCCAAAGTCCTTTCATGCGGATATCGGTATGGAAATCCTTAAGCCCCTTCTTTGCGAGTTCCTGGCCGATCTCCTTGCGCACCTTTGCGAGCCCGGCTTCCGTTTCTTTCGTTTTCAATTTGCGCATCTCGGCGACATGCTGTGCGGCGTCCGGGTCGATATACGGAAAGGCGAGATCTTCGAGCGCAGTCTTCATGCGGCCCATACCGAGACGATCGGCGATCGGCGCATAGATCTCGATGGTCTCAAGCGCGATCCGGCGGCGTTTGTGTTCTGGCACATGCTCCAAGGTTTGCATGTTGTTATAGCGATCAGCGAGCTTCACGATGAGTACACGGATATCGCTTGCGGTCGCGACAAGGAGACGGCGCAAGCTCTCCGCATGCCGTTCCGCACCGTGGTATTTGTGAGTGCCGAGCTTGGTCACCCCGTCGATGATGAAGAGGAGGTCTTTCCCGAAATCTTTCTCGATATCCTCACAGGTTGCTTTTCCGTCCTCGACGACGTCGTGGAGAAGGCCGGCAGCGATGGTGGTCGCATCCATGCCATATTCGGCGAGCACCTTCGCGGTTGCGGCAGGATGGATGAAGTACGGTTCGCCGGAGTAACGGAGCTGTCCCTCGTGAGCTTTCTTCGCGAGCTCGTAGGCTTTCTCGATATACGCGATGTCCGCTTCGGACGGATGGGACATCGCCGCGATGATCTCCTTGGCCGTGGTCATCTCTGCACTATACACCAATATTGATTATTTTCCATAACGTGATATAAACACTAACGGAAATATGCTAGATGGCATACGATCCTTTTCAAAGGATATTACGGAGGTGTCGAAAGATGTCGCATATCCTTCTCGTCGAAGACGACCGTTTTATGCAAGAGGCGTTGTCGCTGACGCTGGAAATCATGGGGTGTAAGGTAAGTCTCGCTGCCGATAGCGATGAAGCATGGCGGATACTTACCGACCATCCGGTTGCCACATTCAATGCGATTATTTCTGACATGCAAATGCCAGGGAAGGACGGTTTAGCTTTGCTTGCCGAGGTAAAGCGTGAAGAAAGCCTTCACAGGAATCTACCGTTTATCCTGCTGAGTGGAAGCATGACGCCGGAGTTGAGGGAAAGAGCTCTTCAAGGAGGCGCCAAGGAAGCTCTCTCAAAGACAGAGCATAAGCTCCAAGCGATCCTTAAAGGATTACTCAACCTCAAGGAATAATTGTTAAAACGCGTCTTCAGGCGCGTTTCTCTTTTATTTGGTTGTGGTATAACGAACGCAGAACCAGGCACTCCTGAAAGGGAGATTTCGTAGAAGTTTTTTCTAGGAGGTGGATATGAACCCAGAAGTGGGGAAGAAACCCTGCGTCCTTCTCGTGAGCGCTGCGCTCGAACTGCATGCAGCCTTCGAGTATGTTCTCAATGAAGGAGGGTTCGATACCGTTACCGTAACAAGTCGTCGTGACGGTATGCGGGAACTCAACGCACGTGGCGGTCGCACGTACGCGGTTGTGGTCGTCGATGATGAGCTTCTGAATGGCAACGGTCTCGACCTTTTGGCGGAGCTGAAAGTTCGACCTGATTCGAAACCCCCCTCTGTCTTCATGGTCCGTAATCTGACCAGGGAAGTAGAGATGCAGGCCTCAAGCATGGGAGCTACGCGAATCATTGGCAGGGAATATTTCGGCGAACTCGCAGGACTCGTTCGTGACATTATGGACGAGAAGCAAACGATGGTCGTCTAATCTGTCGACAAGAAAACAAAAAGCGCACCTTCGGGTGCGCTTTCTTATTTGAGATACTCGGCTGCTTCCGCGGGCGTGAGCGCATCGGGCGACGTGCCTTCCGGCAGGTAGATGCGGCGGAGGCCTTTCTTCAAGAAGAGCCCCTGCTTCGACTTGTAGAGCGTGATCGTCTTGCCGGTCTTCGGATGCTTGCCGACTTCTTTCACAATCTCGACACCACGCGGTGGCTTCTTCGGCTCGGCAAGGATCGCGAGCGCCTGATCGAGGGTTACCGTGTAGGGATCAGCGACAGCGGCCTTCAACGAGCGGAATTCGCCATCACTACCCACATACGGGCCGAAGCGTCCGGTGGAGGCGAAGACCGGCTTGCCGGTGCCTGGATGGGTCCCGAGCTCGCGCGGGAGGGAGAGGTAGCGGAGCGCATCAGCAAGCGTCACCTGCGAGAGGTCCGTACCAGGAGGGATGCTCGCGCGCTTTGCTGCTTTCTTCGGACGACCTTTGCCGCGCTTCTTCGGCTTCTCTTCAGCCGCTTCCGGTTCTTCCTCAAGCGCCATCTCGACGTACGGACCGTAGCGTCCGGTCTTTACGAAAATAGGCGCGCCGGTCTTCGGGTCGTGGCCGATCGGTTCGTCGCCCTTGAGCTCGACACCTTCTTCCGTGCGTGCACCGAGACAGTCCGGGTATTTCTTGCAGCTCATGAATACGCCGCCACGGCCGAGCTTGAACTCCATCGGGCTGCCACAAAGCGGGCACGGGAACTCAGAGGGTGCATCGCCGAGTGCGGTCGCTTTAGGAAGCTTGTCTTTGGCGTGTACGGCTTTCTCGAATGGTCCATAGAATGCAGAGAGCGTAGCGACGTATCCGCGCTCGCCGCGCGCGATCTCGTCGAGCTCATCTTCCATCTCGGCCGTGAAGGTGTCGCTTACGTACTCGGGGAAGTGTTCCTCGAGCCAGCCGGAGACCACCATGCCGGTCGCGGTCGGCCGGAGCGTACGCCCAGTCTTCTCGACATAGCCGCGGTCCTGGATGGTCTTCATGATCGACGCATAAGTAGACGGACGTCCGATCCCGCGCTTCTCGAGTTCCTTGATGAGACCCGCTTCGGTGTAGCGGTTCGGCGGTTCGGTCTGCTTCTCGTCGCTGCCGAGCGAGATGAGCGTGAGCGCGTCGCCTTCCTTGAGGCTCGGGAGCTCGACGTCTTCGCCGCGTGCGCGGGTATCGAGTGCGAGCCAGCCCGGGAAGAGTACGCGCGAGCCGGTCGTCGAGAAGAGCGGGATGTCTGCGTCCGCTTTCGCGGCGATCGTCGTGCGCATGACCTTTGCGCTCGCCATCTGCGACGCGAGCGTACGGGTGCGGATGAGCGTGTAGAGCTGCTCTTCGTCAGGCGTGGCGCCTGCGCGCTCACGCGACGGCTCGGTGGGGCGCACGGCTTCGTGCGCTTCCTGCGCGTTCTTGCTCGTCGACTTGTAGGTGCGTACCTGTACGTACTCCCGGCCGAACTCCTGTTCGACGACGCCAGCCATCTTCGCGACCGCTTCCTTCGCGAGGGTTACCGAGTCGGTACGCATGTAGGTGATATGGCCCGCTTCGTAGAGTTTCTGCGCAGCACGCATCGTGCGCGATGGCGCGAAGCCGAGACGGGTCGAAGCAGCTTGCTGCAGGGTAGAAGTCGTGAAGGGGGGACGCGGATTGCGATCCTCTTCTTTCTCAGTGACCGACGCGACGCTCCAAGTAGCGCTCCGGCCGAGGGTCACGATCCGTTCTGCTTCTTCCGGGGTCGCCGGTTCTTCGACGCAGACAGCAGGGATCTTCTCGCTCTTTTTGGTGCGGAAGAGCGCGTTTAGGACGAAGTACGTGACGGGCACGAACGCCTTGATCTCGCGCTCACGTTCAGCGAGGATGCGGAGCGCGGGTGACTGCACGCGTCCGGCCGAGAGGCCGTACCGCACCTTCTTCCAGATGAGTCCCGAGAGATCGTAGCCGACGATACGGTCGAGGACGCGGCGTGCCTCTTGCGCTTCGCGCAGGTGTTCGTCGATCGCACGGGGATGAGCGAGGGCTTCCTCGATCGCGCTTTTGGTGATCTCGTGGAAAACGACGCGCTGCGGTTTCTTGAGTCCTGCCACCTCCTTGATGTGCCAGGCGATCGCTTCGCCTTCGCGGTCGGGGTCGGTCGCGAGGAAGATCTCATCGGCCTTTTCGGCAGCGCGTTCGATCTTCGCGATCGTCTCACGCTTCTCGGCAGGGATCACGTAGCGCGGCACGAAACCGCCCTCGATATCGACGGCGTCCTTGTTGCTCTTTGGGAGGTCGCGGATATGGCCGACCGAAGCGAGGACGGTGTAATCCTTGCCCAAATAGTTACCGATGGTCTTCGCCTTGGTGGGCGACTCGACGATAAGTAAACGTTTGCTCATTCATCCACTCTTAACCCGTATACCTATATATGGTCAAGGGCTACTGTACGACTTCGGCGACGATCGGGTGGTGGTCGGAACCATAACGATCGCTCAATACGGAGGCATCCTGTACGCGGAATACGGACGAGACGAGGATGTGATCGAGCTGCGAGCGGGAGAGGACATGCGTCGCTTTGCCGCGCATCACGTTCGTGAGCGAGTGCTCGACGAAGCGTCGTTCGATGTGGGAACGCTCGCGCGTATAGAAGAGCGTATCGGTGGCTTTGCCGCCTAAGAGCCAGTTGAGTGGCGTGATGTGCGGGCGCTCGAGCGTATTGAAATCGCCGCAGACGATCGTAGGGAATTCCGGGTCGCGCTCGAGCATCGCACGCTCGAATTCCTTGAGACGCATCGCGGGCTGGAGAAGGACGAGGTGGAGATTGAAGACGCGTACGCGCGTATCGTTTTTCATGAGATCTGCGAACAGCCCGTGTCGGTTGCGTGTCTCGGAGAAATGCCATGGGCGCATGAAGCGCACGAAAAGACGCGTACGCATCGGCAAGGTCGCCCAATAATCCTCAAAAGGAATGATGCCTTGGCTCACGATGGGGTAGTGCGAAAGGATGACGTTGTACATCGGCTCGACCTTGCCAGAGGGCAGATGCTTTTCCGTATCGATCTCGAAAGCGATATGACAGGGCAACGTTTTCAGTCTTTCGAGGAAGACCGGAGGGACTTCCTGGAGACAGAAAAGATCGAAGTCGGTTTGGGACACGAAGTCGAACGCGCGCTCGAGCTCCGCGTTCCGGTACAGCATGTTCCAAGAGTAGATGATCATATGCGATGCCACGCGCCGAATTCTTCTTTCACGAGGCCGCGGAGCTCAAGCGCGACGAGCGCAGTGAGCGCGTCCGAAGCGCCGAGCGAGCTTTCGCGAAGGATCAGGTCGCGCGGCATGGGTTCCTGAAGCATACCCCAGATAACTCCTTCCGCGTCGGTGAGGTCGCTCGGCGCTTCGTTTTGCCTCGATCCCTCTCGTGGCGGAATACGAAGCGCCTCGAGGATGTGGAGCGGCTCGCTCACCAGGGTCGCGCCGAGTCGGAGGAAGAGATGCGAGCCGAACGAGTGCGGATCCTTGATGCGATGCGGGATGCACAGGAGCTCGCGATTATATTCGCCTGCAAGGCGCGCGGTGATGAGCGTGCCAGATTTTTCACCCGCTTCGATCACGAGTACTGCATCAGCGAGTCCGACCATGAGGCGGTTGCGTTCGGGGAAGTAGTAGGGTCGCGAGAGCTCATCTGGCGCGTACTCGGAAAGGAGGCCTCCGCCTGAAGCGACGATGTCTTCAACAAGCGCACGATTGGCGCGCGGGTAGATGACGTCTTTCCCGAGACCAGAGCCTGGGACCGCAAGCGTATGAAGCCCGGCGGCAAGCGCGGCTTTATGCGCACAGGTATCGACACCGAGCGCGAGTCCGGAGACGATCGAGACCGGATAGTCCGCAAGCCCTGCGATGAGCATCTCGCACGCTTCTTGTCCGTAGCGGGTCATCGCGCGACTGCCTACCACCGTGAGGAGCTTATGACCTTCAGGTGGTAGTGCGCCACGCATCCAGAGCTTTGCGGGAGGTTGCGGTATTTCGAAAAGCTGCCGAGGCAACTCATCTCGTATGAGCTCGCGTATCTCCATATTTTCAGTATACCTTTGCAGCATCGCGATATTCTTGTATAGTCGGACAGGATTTCACCCGTGTACAACTGTCATCATAGAGGAGTTCAGAAGCATGCCCGCTACTCAGCAAGCAGGACAAAAGAAGATCATCATCGCCGAAAACCGCGGTAACGACCAATGGCTACGACACTGGGTCAAGGACACCGTCAAATGTGCCCACCCTCATCAATACAGTGTCGCCGAAGAAGCGTATCTGGTCGCACGCAGCCTTCGCGAGGCAGGGGAGGACGTTACGGTCATCATCGGCCAGCCGGAAAAGTGGTTCATCCACGAGCTTGATCCCGAGGAAGAGGTTGCGCGCGAATCGTTCCGCGACAGTTTCCGAGCTCTCGGCCTGGATGAAGAAGACATCATCGACCTCGGTGACTATCCAGGCAACAGCGCAGCAAGGATCAAAGCGATGCAAGGCAAATTGCAACAGGTATGCGGTTTCTGTTTTACAGAGCCCGCTACCGTCTGACTTTTCACCACCCACAATACCGCCTCAGGCGGTATTTCCTTTTATCTTGCCTTTATTCGAAACTCGTTTTATAGTAAAAGACAGGTTATCTGTACACGAAACTGATGCGAGGAGACCATCATGAATCTGAGTCAAAACGGATTGGTCGTAGTCATAAGCGATTCGATCTCTGCAGAAACGCGTTGGGGGATCCAGAACATAGCCGATGACCAGTGCTTTGATTTTTTCGCACCGGTTCTCGTCAAGGCTGCCCTCAGGGAAATAGGGATGTGTATGAATCCCGAAGGTTGTATCGTCGTCTTCAATGTGAGCGCTCTTCACGGACAATCCGATGATGACAATCAAGAGGTGTTCGCTCGGGACAAAAAGATGTTCATGGAAAATCTGACGAAATTAGGCGTCCCGCTAGAACAAGTGTTGGATGTCGACAGCCTTGGTGAAGGCAAGGTCCTCGAACAAACTTTCGATCTCGCGCACCGGATAGTCCGGATGCGTCCTTGCGATTCCTTTCAGTGAGGTACGCAAAAACATTTCAATGCCGCCCCCGGGCGGCATTTTCCTTTGTGGTATACTCGCTCGTAACATGCTCGATATTCATTTCATCCGCGAAAACGCTGACATCGTGAAGGCCGGTGCTGCGAAAAAGCACATCGATGTCGATATCGACAAGCTCGTTGCCGTCGACGAGGAGCGCAAGCGCCTGCGCTTCGACCTCGATACCAAGCGTGCAGAGCAGAATCGCCGGAGCGCAGAGATCCAGCGCGCACAAGGGGAGGAGCGCGAGAAACTCCTCGAAGCGATGCGTCAGCTGAAGAGCGGCATGACGGAAGAAGAAGAGCAGCTGAAGCAGGTGATGGTCGAGTGGCAGAAGCTCATGCTCGCGGTGCCGAACATCCCTGACATGTCGGTGCCCGATGGCGATAGCGACGCGGATAATCTCGAAGTGCGCGTGTGGGGCGAGAAGCCGACCTTCGATTTCAAGCCGAAGCCGCACTTCGAGCTCATGCAGTCCCTCGGCATGGCCGATTTCGAGCGCGGCGCGAAGGTCGCTGGCTTCCGCGGCTGGTTCCTCGTGGGTGATGGCGCGCGCCTTCTCTGGGGTCTACGCCGTTTCGTCGAGGACCGCTTCATGAATCGCGAGGGCTTCACGCCACTCGTCGCTCCTTCGCTCGTCCGTCGTGAGCCGTTCGTCGGTACCGGCTATCTTCCGCAGAGCGAGGAAGACCTCTACAAGACTCAGGATGGCGAATACCTCTCGGGTACGGCCGAAGTGGGCACGATGGGATACTACATGGACGAAGTCGTCGACAAGAACGCGCTTCCGATCAAGTTCTTCGCATACTCGCCGGCGTTCCGCCGCGAAGCGGGCAGTCACGGCAAAGACGAGAAAGGCGTGTTCCGCGTGCATGAGTTTGAGAAGTACGAGCAGGTCGTCCTCTGTGAGGCGGATCATGCCGAGAGCGTGCGTCAGCACGAGGCGCTCACGGAAAACTCGGAGAAGCTCCTCCAGGAGCTCGGCCTCCATTACCACGTCGTGGTCAACTGCGGCGGCGACCTCGGTCTCGGTCAGGTGAAGAAATACGACCTCGAGGCATGGATGCCCTCCGAGGAGCGCTTCCGCGAGACCCACTCCGCCTCCTATTTTCATGATTTCCAGACGCGCCGTCTGAACATCCGCTACCGTGATGAAGACGGCACCTTGAAGTTCGTGCATTCGCTTAACAACACCGCCCTCGCGATGCCGCGCATCCTCACGCATATCGTCGAGAATTATCAGCAGGCAGATGGGACGATAAAAGTGCCCGAGGTCCTCGTACCGTATGTCGGGAAGAGCGTCATCGGCAGAACCGCGTAGCGGCCGGCTTGCGGACAGACGACGACGCAGTCGTCGTCGTGCGCTCGTAGCACTCGCGACACTTCTTGTTTTTACGCTTGTTGGTGTAGTCTACGGTCTCCATCAGCCAGCAGTCCGCATCGCGCAAGTGACCATCTATGGTGCCGATCAGTCGCTTGCCGATGTGGCCCGCACAGCGATGCAAGGGTCGTACCTCGGCATCATTCCGCGCGACTCGTTCTTTTTCGTGCCGAAAGGAGAGATCCGTTCGAAGATTCTCTCAGCCCATCAGGATATGGCGGCCGTTTCAATCTTCCGAAACGGTTTCACCGGCCTTTCCATAAAATTGGATTATCGCGTTCCGGTGGCACGCTGGTGCGGTGCGGCGCCCAAGCTCGCGGCCAGCTCGACGTCTTCCGATGCTTCAAACGGCTGCTACCTTTTCGATGCCAACGGCTACGTCTACGGGCTAAGCGATCCCGATGCTGCACCGCTCAACGCAGCGCTCCTCTACGAACCAATTTCATCAGAGAGTATCATCGGCTCGACTTTGCCGAGCGCTGACGTGCTTCCGCCCATCTTCGATTTTGCGCGGCAGTTCGCTTCCTTCGGCTCACCGGCGGCATCGATCGCCATCCGTAGCGACGAGGTCGACGTGTACGTAAAAAGCGGTACGCGTATCACCTACGTGCTCGGGGAGGAACAGGAGGCGTTTGCCGCGCTCGTTTCAGCTCGCGCAAACCTAAATCTCGCGGACGGGTCGATCGAGTACGTTGATTTGCGTTTCCCGGGCAAGGTGTATTTGAAAAAAAGAAACGCGCCGTAGAAAGCGCGCGTTTTGCAGCAGGTCAGCCGATGCATACGTGGTAGGCCAACGAGAGGGTTATGTAGAACTGTGAAGTGCCTTGGATCTTCCAGGCTTTTGAGCGGCGCATATTGATACGGACCTCCAGCTTCCCGAGGAATTCCCACGGACGACTGCCGTTTTGCAGCCGTTTCTCAACTCGATGCATCGAGAGGACGAACAGGTCATCAGCTACGCTCACGTCTTCGACGAAGCCTCTGTAGAGGAGGTCTTGCCATGTTCCGCTAAAGGGTTTGCCGATGAACTTGCTCGGGTCCGTCAGGATCTTTTGCCAATCTACTTCTGGATCCATGCGTTCGCCTCGCATGATGGACTCCTTTCTTGCTGTTTTTCCGAAGGAGACTATAGCACGCAGATTGTGCCCGAGCCATGCAAGATGCTAGGGTACGACTATGTCGTTCTGGAAGGAGCTCAAGAAGCCTTTTTTCGTCATGGCGCCGATGGCCGATGTCACCGACGCGGCGTTCCGCGCGCTTGTCGCGAAGCGAGGCGCGCCGAATGTTTTCTGGACCGAGTTCGTCTCGGCTGATGGTCTTTACCACACGCGTGAGATCGCGAAGATGCCGGACAGTGAGAACCCGCTCATGCGCGATTTAGAGAAGAGTGACGCAGAGCGGCCGATCGTCGCCCAGCTTTTCTCAAGCAATCCGGAGATGATGGCCTACGCGGCCAAGCTCGTCGCCGAACTCGGCTTCGACGGGATCGATATCAACATGGGGTGCCCCGATCGCTCGATCGAGAAGCAGGGAAGCGGCGCCGCGATGATGAAGACCCCCGAGGTGGCGCGCGCCGTGATCCTTGCGGCAAAGACCGCGGGTATTCCCGTTTCCGTGAAGACGCGCATCGGGTACAACAAGGAGTCGATGGAAGAGTGGCTTCCGGTCGTGCTTGAGATCGCCCCTGAAGCGCTCACGGTGCACTTGCGCACGCGCAAGGAAATGTCCTTGGTGCCGGCGCATTGGGAGCTCATGCAGAAAGCGGTCGAGATCCGTGACCGTGTGAATCCGAACGTGCGTCTGATCGGCAATGGCGACGTGACGAGTGTCGAAGAGGGTACGCACCTCGTCGCCGAGACCGGATGCGATGGAGTGATGATCGGGCGCGGCATGTTCGGCAACCCGTGGGTCTTCGCGGGGCGGAAGAGCGAGGATACGCCGCTTGAAGAGAAGCTGGAGGCGCTTATCGAGCTCGCGCACGGCTTTGAAGCGCTCACACCCAAAAAGAATTTTTCGATACTGAAAAAGCACATCAAGGCGTTCGTCACCGGCTTTGCGGGCGCGGCGGAACTTCGCGCGAAGCTCATGGAGACGGAGTCCGCAGCCGAGCTTGAAGCGGTGATCGCAAGCGCTGCCCGATAAAAAAGAAAACGCCCGCCAAGACCAGGAGGTCAAGGCGGGCTGCTGCTAACGAGCGATCTTGCCGATGAACAAACCTCCTTGGAGGCTCACCTCGGTCCTCGGGTCAAGCAACCAGATGCGGCTGCTGAGGACGAAAGGGGCAAGTTCCTCAGGGTTGATTTCCATGGAGGCGAATGGTTCCGGCATCTCCATCAGCTGTCCGGCAGATTCCTGCAGGTACGCTTCATCCTGACTCAAGGTCCTGTTCCTATCAGGGTAAAAGCTGAAGCGTTCCTCACCGGGTTTGCGGTAGAGGAAATCAAGCTCGATCTGGGCGTCGGGCTGGAGATCTTCCGGGATAACCAAGTAGGCAATCTTCACTTCCACGATTCTCTCCTTCGCGAGAAAAGTTCTGCATGTATATAACCGTATGAAATATATTTGTCAATTTCCCGCGGCGGGCTGACACCGACTCTGGTATACTCGAAGCATCATGGCTCATCAGTCGCTCTACCGCACCTACCGTCCCGGATCCTTCGCGGACGTCATCGGCCAAGAGCACATCACGAAGCCCTTGGAGGAAGCGATCAAGGGTAAGACGATCGGCCACGCCTACCTCTTCTCCGGCAGCCGCGGCCTCGGGAAGACTTCCGTCGCGCGCATCCTCGCAAACGCTATTGGCGCGACCGAACGCGACATCGCGGAGATCGATGCCGCGAGCAACAACAGCGTCGAGGACATCCGTGCGCTCACGGAAAACGTCTACACACTCCCGTTCGAGTCGCCGTACAAGGTCTACATCCTCGACGAGGCGCACATGCTCTCGAAGGGTGCTTGGAATGCCTTCTTGAAGACGCTTGAGGAGCCGCCGTCACACGCGGTCTTCGTGCTTGCCACGACCGAGCTCGAGAAGGTACCCGAGACCGTGCAATCGCGCTGCCAGGTCTTCGAGTTCAAGAAGCCGTCGCGCGCGGCGCTCGCGAAGATGGTGGCGGCCGTCGCGAAGAAAGAGGGCTACACGCTCGAGAAGGATGCGGCCGAGCTCGTCGCGATGCTTGCGGGCGGCTCGTACCGCGACGCGCTTTCCGTCTTGCAGAAGGTGCTCGCCTCGGCAGAAGGCACGACACTTGCGCGCGCTTCCGTAGAAGAGGCGACCGGCACCCCGCGCCAAGAGCAAGTACACGCGCTCGTCTCGGCACTCGCTAAGGGCGATCGCGCTCTTGCGCTCAAGGCAGTAGGGGAGACAGCAGTAGCCGGAGCGGACATGAAGCTCTTCCTTGAGCTCGTGCTCGGGACGCTCCGCTCGGCGCTCCTCATCCGCTATGCACCCGAGATGCGCGATACACTTGCCGCAGAGCTCGGCGAAGACGAGTTTGCCGCGCTTGAGCAACTTGGAAGTCCAACTTCCAAGTTGACGCATGCGACCATGCTCGCTTTCCTCACGGCCGCAGACCGCATCCGCTTCGCGCCTATCCCGGCGATCCCGCTTGAGCTCGCCATCCTCGAACTCTTTCCCGAATAGGCTCTCAAGTGTTAGTCTGGTCAATATTGGGAGATCGTCTAATGGTAGGACAGCGGGTTTTGGTCCCGTCAATCTAGGTTCGAGTCCTAGTCTCCCAGCAATCGTGGATTTTTTGAGTAGAGTTCGCCCAAATGCTTTGCAGTTGCAAGCTTTTTCTTTGGTTCTAACCCTGCGGATATTTTACGCGTCTCGGTAGCCATAGTTGTTATCGGGAACAGCAGA
>JAJZTG010000007.1 GCA_021849125.1 bacterium
AAGACCATGCGTACGCAAAGGCGGTGCACGTGGAGCCGGGCATGCTTACGTACCACACGGAGCGTCTCATATTCCTCACACGCCAGTTCCCGGAGGACACGAAGCTCGTCAAGGCTGCGCTCACGGATGCGTCGAACCGCTTCGGCGACAATGCGCAGATCCTTACGATCGAGGCACGATGGCTCACCGGTCTTGGGCGCTACGCTGATGCGATCACGGCATGGAAGACCGTGAAGCTGCTTTCTCCTGGCAAGGACACCACCGCGATCGACGCAGAGATCGCACGTCTCGAAGCGAAGCAATGAAATTCATCGAGCGCGCATTCCCGTGGATCCTCACAGCGCCGGTCATCTTGCCGGTCGTCATCTGGGGGGAGGTCATCTATCCGTACTTGGTGCCGAAGACGCTCCTTTTCTATGCGCTTACGCTCGTAGCGGCAGCAGCTTTCCTCGCGCTTCTGGCGAGCGGGAAAGCATTCTTCTGGGCGCGCCTACGCCGCAGAGAGACGTGGATCCCGGCGGCACTCCTGGCGCTCGCCTACGTGACGAGTTATTTCGGTATCGATTTTTATCGAAGTTTCTGGAGCATCTTCGTGCGCGGTGATGGACTCCTTATGCTCACATGCGCGGTGACGAGCTTCTATCTCGTCCTGCTTTCAGCGGATAAGAAATTCTTCGATACGCTGCTTCGCGGCGTCGCGGTCGTCGCGACATTCGTAGCGCTCTATGGCATCGGCGAATGGTTCTTGGGCGGCGGGCGTATCGGGAGCCTTCTTGGTAACGCGGCGTTCTTCGCCGGGTATCTTGGTATCGCCTTTTTCGCGACGCTCGCTGCCGCGCAGGATCTTCCTCGCTCATGGCGCGATGCGGCGTACTTCGGTGCCGCACTGCAAGTAGTGGCCATCATCCTTTCAGCGACGCGCGGCACGATGCTCGCGCTCATCATCGCTGGTCTCGCGTATCTCGCTTATGCGGCAGTGAAAGGGGAGGGGAGCAAAAAACAGCATGCGCGTAACGGCCTTACCGTCCTTGTCGTCATCGCCGGGCTTTTCGTCGGTTTCCGGAGTGAGCTTGCGAAGATACCGTTTGAGCCGATCGCACGCGTAGCGTCTATCTCGGCGGCAGAAACCGACGTTGCAAGCCGTCTCTTCATCTGGAAGCACATGCTCGTGGAAGTGGGGCAGCATCCGTTTGCCGGCGTGGGGGCTGAACACGTGAGCACGCTCTTCGACCGTTTTTATGATCCTACGCAGATCGTCGAAGAATGGTTTGATCGCTCGCACAATGCCTTCCTCGATTACGCGGCGCAGTACGGCATCGGAGGATTCCTACTCTATGTAGCGCTCATCGCGAGCTTCTTCGCAGCTGCGCTGCGTACGCGTTCGAAACGCACCGGTCTCTTCGCGCTCCTCGCGATTACTTATGCGGTACAAAACTTCTTCGTCTTCGATACCGTTTCGTCCTTCTGGCTCTTCCTCGTGCTCATCGCTGACTTCTTTGCAGTCTCGTCGAACACGCCGCGTTCGGCCATCCGCCTCTCTGGGTCAGTGCGCTATGGCGCACCTCTGACGGCCCTTGTTCTCCTGGCACTTATCGTACCGGTTTCGGTACGTCCGGCGCTCGCTGCATACGATCTCGCACAGGCGTACAAGTATCAGCTTGTCGACGTGTCGCGCGAGGCGGACTATTTCCTCAAGGGTTTCAACCTCTCGACGTATGGCGATCTCGAGTACGGGTACGAAGCCTATGATATGTACGCGGGCACCCAAGCCTCATCCCTCTCCGGTGAGGCGCGTGCGCAAGCCTATGACGCAGCGCTTACCGTGCTCGCGACCGACTTCAATCGTTACCCTTACAATGCACGCATCGCGCTCTACCTTGCCCATGTGCTCTCGCTTGCACCTGCTGAGCGACCTGCTGACCAAGAGCTCCTTTCGAAGGCGCTCGCACGCACGATCGAACTTTCGCCCAAGCGAGCGCAGGCCTGGTATATCCTCGTGAACCTCTCGATCGACGATGCCAACAAGCATCCGATCGGCTCGAAAGAGCGCATCGCAGGGTACAAGGCAGCGCACAATATTCTTGATAAATACATCACGTTTGTGCCGACCTCCGCACAGCCGTACTTCGTGCGCGCACAGCTTGAATATGCAAACGGCGACGCGAAGGCAGCTGCAGACTCTGCCGCGCTCGGTAAGGAAAACTATGCGGGTGGGCTCGAGACGGCGCGTCGTGCCGCAGGCTACTACGAGGGCATACAGGATTGGAAGAATGCGAAGTTTTTCCTTGAAGAAATCGTGAAGCTTGCGCCAAACGATACTGCCTCGCTCTATGACCTTGCTAAAGTAAAGTATCTCCTTGGCGACAAGGCCGGCGCAGAAGAGATCGTGAGTAAATTGCGCACTACCAATCCGCGGATCCTGGAGACCGACCCTAATTTCTTAAATGCCATCACCATCTATGAACGCACCGGAAACTAAAGAAGACCTCGCAACCAAAGAGAAGAGGATGCTGCCGTTTTTCGTCGAGTTCGTGAAGTTCTCGACTGCCTTCGCGGTTATCGTCGCGATAGCGCTCGTCGCTCTGCACGCCGCGAGTGCGGCGATGCTCTAGGCCCTGTACAGGTTCCTACGGGTCTGGTAGAGTGGGCGCTGTACGAACCGAAGACAGCAGGTTCCGTGGAAACGGATAAATCCTGCCGAGGCGAGACCTAGGGTCGAACTCTCCTTTATTTCGTTCGTACGGAAAACGTATGGCAATAACAAAAGACAAGAAGCGCGAGATCGTCGCGAAACTGAATGACGCGTTCAAGGAGGCTTCCTCGATCGCGTTCGTCGGCTTTACCAAGCTTACGGTCGCAGACTCGTCGAAGATGCGCAAAGACCTGTCGCAGGCAGGCGTGCGTTTCTTCGTCGCGAAGAAGACGCTTATCAAGAAGGCACTTACTGACCAGGGATACGCCGGAGATATTCCGGAGCTTCCTGGAGAAGTCGCAGTCGCCTGGACGACGGATGATGTCACCGCGCCGACGCGCAGCGTGTACGAGTACGGCAAGAAGCTCAAAGGCGCTCTTTCCTTGCTCGGCGGCGTGTTCGACAAGGCATTCATCAACGCACCAGAAGCAAACGCGATCGCAACGATCCCGCCAGTGCCGGTATTGCGTGGCATGTTCGTGAACGTGATAAACTCGCCCATACAAGGCCTGGTTATTGCGCTCGATAAAATCGCAGAAAAACGCGGAGCGTAAGCCCGACCTGCCCCGTAGCCAACCGAGCGAAGCGAGGTTGTGGTACTGGGGTCCAGGGCCTGGTGATCGCGCTCGATCAGATCCGCGAAAAGAAAGTTTAACAACAAAAAGAGCAAAGCGATTATTTGGTGCTTAACCCTGTTAAATATGATTTGCCTTTCAGGACAAATCGTCCCGCCCTAAAAGGGACGGGATTTAACAGGGCGGAAGTTTTTCTAAGTTCGCTCCGCTCACTAACAAAAACTAACCATGGCAGATGAAATGAATCCTGAGGTCGCAGCACCGGCAGCCGAGGCAGCTCCGGCAGCGCCGGCAGCAGAGGAGACCGTCGAGGTCCCGTCCAAGTTCAAGAAGCTCGTCGAAGAGATCGAGGGCATGACCGTCCTCGAGCTCTCGGAGCTCGTGAAGGTGCTTGAGAAGAAGTTCGGCGTGTCCGCAGCAGCGGTCGCAGTCGCCGGCCCGGCAGCGGGTGGCGCAGCAGCCGAAGAGGAGGGCAAGTCGACGTTCGACGTCGAGCTCACCGATGCAGGCGCATCGAAGATCGCCGTTATCAAGGTCGTGAAGGAGGCCCTCGCCCTCGGCCTCAAGGAGGCAAAGGACCTCGTCGACGGTGCTCCGAACGTGCTCAAGCAGGGCATGAAGAAGGAGGATGCCGAAGAGCTCAAGAAGAAGCTCGAAGAGGCAGGTGGCAAGGTTACGCTCAAGTAATCCGTACCAAAAACACAAAAGCAAAACGCGTCGGCGTCAATACGCCGACGCGTTTTGCTTTTCAGGAGAAGAACGACTACACTAGCGGCATTACATGGAACCGCTCGCCAAGATCTTCGGCTCGCCCGCGCGCCTCAAGACGCTCCGCCTCTTTCTCTTCAACCAGAACGTAGGTTTCTCTGCTGCCGATGTCGCGACCCGTACCAAGCTCAGTCCTACGGCAGTGCGCCGCGAGCTTGCGGACCTCACAGCTGCCAGCCTCCTACGCAAAAAAGGGGAGCGCGCCCAGGCACGTTTCCAGATCAATCCGCGTTTTGAGCACCTTGACGCGCTCGATACGTTCGTCCGCGAAACGACAAGCGTACGCCCGCAAGATATCGTCGCCGCGCTTCGTCGTGCCGGCACGCCGCGCCTCATCGTCCTCTCAGGACTCTTCGTCGGCATTATCGAACCGCAGGTCGACTTGCTCGTGGTGGGGGATAATCTCGACGAACGTCCGCTTGCTTCGGCTATCCACTCTCTTGAGGCCGAGCTCGGGCGAGAAATCCGCTACGCTTCCTTCACTACGACCGATTTCCGTTATCGTCTAGGCGTCTACGACCGCCTTCTCCGGGACGTTTTCGACTATCCACACCGCGTGCTGGTGGACAAGATAGGGCTCTAAAAACGGCTATAATTTAAGGTAGGCGCTCGCACATACGCGCGGGTCATTAGCCGTAAATACGTATTTATCTTCTATATATGGTTTTCACAACTTGGGCAGATGTATTGAGTCAGTCGTTCCAGAACCTCTTCTACGGGTTGGTGGCATTCATCCCTAACCTCGTGATTGCGGTCGTCATCTTCATCGTCGGTTGGCTTATCGGCGTCGGAGTCGGCCGGGTTGTCGCGCAGATCGTGAACGCGCTTCGCGTCGACCAGGCACTCAAGGCGACGGGTCTTGAGCAGGTACTCTCGCGCGCGGGCTTCCAGCTTTCCTCAGGCAAGTTCCTCGGTTTCCTCGTGAAGTGGTTCTTCATCGTTGTCTTCTTGGTGGCCGCACTCGATGTGCTCCACCTTGCGACGGTTAACCTCTTCTTGAGCGAGGTCGTCCTCGGGTACCTCCCGCAGGTGATCGTCGCGGTCTTGATCCTCCTCGTCGCGGCAGTCGTCGCAGAGGCGGTACGTCGCGTCGTCGAAGGGTCGGCAAAGGCAGCAGCGCTTCATGCGTCCGGCTTCCTCGGCAAGGTCGCACAGTATGCGATCTGGACCTTCGCGATCCTCGCAGCGCTCGCGCAGCTCAACGTCGCAGTGGCGTTCGTCCAGACCCTCTTCACGGGTATCGTCATCGCCGTCTCGCTTGCAGTCGGTCTCGCCTTCGGGCTTGGCGGTCAGCAGGCAGCTGCTCGTTATCTCGAGAATCTCCACAACGAATTCAAGAAATAAGCCATTCTTGTTCGGTAAAGAAAACGCCCCGAAAGGGGCGTTTTCTTTGGCATTCCTCCGGGCGGTTCTGCAGGGTTGACGGCTTTAGCGTACTCGTCTATACTCGCTTTTACGTGTCTACGAATAGCAAAAATCAACGATTCATGGGGATAGGCCGATAGGCCGCGCGTTCGTAATTGAACCGCCCCGTGAGGGGCGGTTCGTCTATTCTAAGAGGACACTGAAATTTGACATACGAATACGCAAGCCCGGTGTCTCTGCTAAGGGGGCACCGGGAAGCAAAGGTAATTGAAATCTCCGCGGCAGCAATGTCGTGGAGCAAATCAGATTGCAAGCAATGATTGTGGTATATAGGTCTCCGTACGAGAGACAATTAAGAGTGCACGGTGGATGCCTTGGCCTAGGATGGCGATGAAGGACGCGATTAACCTGCGATAAGCTTCGGGGAGGCGGTATATAGCCTTTGATCCGGAGATTTCCGAATGGGGAAACCCTTCCTGTCTTGAACAGGAAATCCATGGAGTAACGTCCATGTGAAGCGAACTCGGGGAAGTGAAACATCTCAGTACCCGAAGGAAAAGAAAACAATACGAGTTGTGTTCCGTTCGCGTGTTATGTTCGCGCGAATGGAACACGGCTCTCGTCATACCCTGAATAGCGGCGAGCGAAAAGGGAGAAGCCCAAACCTCTTTCTTCGGAAAGGGGGGTTGTAAGATGCAGATCTCGTATTTATACGAAAAGAGTTACCAATCGTCTTTATAGCGGAAGCTGCTGGGAAGCAGCGCCCCAGAGGGTAATGGCCCCGTACGCGAAATGAAGACGACTCTTATCTGTATTCTTGAGTAGCTCGAGACACGAATAGCTCGAGTGAATCTGCCGGAACTAACCGGTAAGGCTAAATACATCCTATGACCGATAGTGAACCAGTACCGTGAGGGAAAGGTGAAAAGTACCCCGAGAGGGGAGTGAAATAGACCTGAAACCGTGTACTTACAAGGGGTCGGAGCGGGCGCTTGCGTCCGTGACGGCATGCCTATTGAAGAATGAGCCGGCGAGTGTGTGTATCTTGCGTAGCTAAGTCCTTACGGGACGGAGCTTTAGGGAAACCGAGTGTTAATAGCGCGTTTGTAGGATACATACGACCCGAAACCAGATGAGCTTGCCATGAGCAGGGTGAAGCGCGTCGAAAGACGCGTGGAGGCCCGAACCCGTTGGTCGTACAACGCCTTGGGATGACTTGTGGCAAGGAGTGAAAAGCTAATCGAATCTGGAAATAGCTGGTTCTCTCCGAAACAGCTTTTGGGCTGGCGTCGCAGATAGTGTGCATGGGGGTAGAGCACTGGAAGGGATCGACAGGGGGAAACCTCGCGCTTCCTATCAAACTCCGAATACCATGCACCCGTGCGGCAGTTAGTAGGTGGGGGCGAAGCTCCATCGAACGAGAGGGGAAGAGCCCTGATCGCCAATTAAGGCCCCAAAATCGACACTCAGTACAGCACAAGGAAGTGAGGACTCATAGACAGTGAGGATGTTGGCTTAGAAGCAGCCACCATTCAAAGAAAGCGTAACAGCTCACTCATCGAGAGTCCTTGCGCCGAAGATGATCGGGGTTAAGTGTCGTGCCGAAATTGCGGGTTTATGTGATCCTTCGGGAAAGCATAAGCGGTAGGAGAGTGTTCTGTTCGCGATGAAGCTTAAGGGGTAACCCGTGGTGGAGCGTACAGAAGTAAGAATGCCGGTACAAGTAACCACAATGCGGGTGAGAACCCCGCACGTCGAAAGACCAAGGTTTCCTCAGCTATGTTGATCAACTGAGGGTTAGTCGGGCCTAAGGGGATGGCGAAAGCCGCACCCGATGGACACACGGTTAATATTCCGTGACCGTTTTGAAAGGCTATGGAGGGACGGATCGCTGTATGCGCCGCCGGTTATTGGATTCCGGTCGGCAGAGCGAGGGCGCGCGTTAGGTAAATCCGGCGCGCATTACCCCGAGTTCTGTCGCAATTTCCTTCTACGGAGGGAGAGAGGGCGCAAAGCGCGGTTCCAAGAAAAGCTTCTACGCATCAACTTTCAAGACGACCGTACCGCAAACCGACACAGGTGGTCAGGTCGAGAAGACCAAGACGAACGAGTAAGAGGTCCTCAAGGAACTCGGCAAACAAGCGGCCGTAACTTCGGGATAAGGCCTGCCTCTGGTCCGCAAGGATTGGAGGCCGCAGTGAAAGTTTTCCTAGCAACTGTTTACCAAAAACACAGCTCCCTGCAAACTCGTAAGAGGAAGTATAGGGGGTGACACCTGACCAATGCCGGAAGGTTAATCACGGTTGGTCACATACTTCGGTGTGTGGCTGGGCTGTGCAAGCCCCGGTGAATGTCGGCGATAACTATAATCGTCCTAAGGTAGCGTAATTCCTTGTCGGGTAAGTTCCGACGTGCACGAATGGTGTAATGACTGGGAAACTGTCTCGAGGACTCGCTCGGTGAAAATGCAATTCCGGTGAAGATGCCGGATACCTGTAGTTAGACGAAAAGACCCCAGGAGCTTTACTATAGCTTCGTATTGGCCCTGCGGGATTCATGCGTAGCATAGGTGGGAGACTTTGAAGCATAGGTTTTGGCTTATGTGGAGTCGCCAGTGAAATACCACTCTTGAATTTTGCAGTGCCTAACCCCGTGAGCGTAACTCACGGGGGACCGTGCGTGGCAGGTAGTTTTGGTGGGGCGCTATCCTCCTAAAAAGTAACGGAGGAGTCTATTAAGGTTCTCTAGGCGCGAATGGAAACCGTGCCGATAGTGTAATGGCATAAGAGAGCTTAACTGCAAGGGGGACATCCCGAGCAGATGCGAAAGCAGAGCATAGTGAACCGATGGTTCGCCTTAGATGCGGCCAGAGATTAACGGATATAAGTTACCCTGGGGATAACAGGCTAGTTCCGCCCAAGCGTCCATAGCGACGGCGGAGTTCGGCACCTCGATGTCGGCTCACCTTAGCGCGGGGCTGGAGAAGGTCCCAAGCGTTTGGCTGTTCGCCAATTAAAAAGGTACGCGAGCTGGGTTCAAACCGTTCAGCGATTGAACGGTAGTGATCGTTCGATAATTGAACGGTTTGAACCCCGAGGAAACTGTTAGCTACGTGGAGACGTAGTGTGCGAAACGACAATTCACGGCGGTCATATGTAGGAATACATATGAACAAATCAACTGATATCGGTGAAACCCACAAATGCAGTGGGCAATACCGAGGGAAGCGCAGTATGCGCGCCCCGAGAGACTGAATGTTGATCACCCTATCCATCGAAAGATGACGGGTGGTGTTACAGTCCGATCCTCCGAGTAATCGGAGTTAACTAGATGCGTGAGACAGGTTGGTCTCCTATCTACTACAGGCGTTGATTCTTGCGGAGGGTTGCCCCTAGTACGAGAGGACCGGGGTGAACTGACCTCTGGTCTACCAGCTGTCCTGCCAAGGGCATCGCTGGGTAGCTATGTCGGGTTGCGATAACCGCTGAAAGCATATAAGCGGGAAACGTGCTCCAAGATTAGGAATCGTTATGAGACTCCTAGGAGATGACTAGGTTGATAGGCTCTAGATGGAAGCGCTGCAAGGCGTTGAGTCAAGGAGTACTAATAAGTCCAGTCTCTCGTGCGGAACTCTGTATATCAGTCAGTGTTTGCAAGCCTTTGCATTCTTGCGTATTTTGTATGCTGAACACCTCGAGTGTTCGGTTCTGGTGGTTTGGCGGGAGGGTTATACCCGATCTCATTCCGAACTCGGCAGTCAAGACTCCTAGCGGCGATGGTACTCATCGTAACAGGTGGGGAGAGTAGCTAGCCGCCAGAACCGAGCCCTCGAGGTTTCGTGTTTTGTTCTTTCTAGTTCTAGTCGGGGTGTAGCGCAGCCTGGTAGCGCGCCATGCAGGCCAGATCGTTTTCTTGGGCAGAACCTGGATTAGGTGGAGGAGAATAACACCGTTGTTCTCGTTGCATCCTATGGTGCACCATCTCTTTGGCGAACCTTATAAGACGTCCGATACGCATAGGAGTAGTCAAAGATTAACCAGGTACCTTTTCATGAAAACGTAACCCATGCTCATGTCCGCCTAGAGTTGACGTGGGGACTGCCGGTAGGAAACCGGAGGAAGGTTGGGAGGTCTGGTAATCATGGAGGTCGCCGGTTCGAATCCGGTCACCCCGACGCCTGTTCATTAAAATAACCTTTTGTTTTTGCCGGGGCGCGGTGCAGAAGCGAGCATTTTCCGTAGTAGGTTGTGGTTGGATTCCAAACCCACTACCACAAGGAAAGGAGATGCTTTCTATTCGAAGCCGATCGCCTCGGCACCCACTCATCGCCGCGCAGGTAACCCTGCGCGGCATTTTGCTATACTGTCCTCATGTCCTGGGCATCGCGACGACGGTTTTTCATACTCCTTGGGATAGGGGCGGTGGGAGTGGCTTTTCTTGCTGCCATACTTATCTCGACCTTTTATAAAGCGCCATCCTGCAGCGACGCCGTACAGAATCAGGGGGAGTTCGGTATCGACTGCGGAGGCCCATGTCCGTACCTCTGCACCGAACAAGCGCACGCACCGACGGTCCTCTATACGAAAGCCCTCGCACATGCTGACGGCGGGACTGATGTCGTTGCTTTGATTGAAAATGCGAACGCTACAACTGCCGCAAAGGACGTGTCATACTCGATCGTTCTGTACGATGGCCATAAGGTGCTGCTTCAGCAGGTGAACGGTACGATCGATCTGCCGCCAGCGACGAAGGTCCCCGTATACGCGTTTAACGTCCCCACCGGCAAGCACGCCGTAGCTAGCGCGTTCCTCACGATCGATCCTGGAGCGCCGCATTGGTACACGGTCCAAGGTGACCCGCGTGTGAGACCGATCGTATCGAACATCACGCTCGGCGGTGCGAGCGATGCGCCGCGTGTCGACGCGCTTCTCACGAACGGGAGCCTTACGACCCTTTCAAACATACAGGCGATCGTGATCGTGCACGATGATACAGGCGAGGTTATCGCCGCATCCCAGACGATCGTGCCGGTAGTGCCGGCACAAGGCGAAGCGACCGCGACCTTTACGTGGAACGCTGCTTTCTCAAGCGTGCCGACAACGGTCGAGGTTTTGCCTGTCGTGCCGCTCCCATAGCATGATTATCGCTCGTCGTTTCTTCGACTGGACGCTCGCGCTTCCGGCGCTCGCGCTCTCTTTGATCGGGATTCTTACGATGAGCACGTTCGGACAGGGAGCGTCGCTTGCGCCGCGACAGGGTGTCTGGCTCCTCATTGCGTTCATCGTCTACGTCATCCTTTCGTGGATCGATATGCGCTTCGTCCGGCGAACGTCGCTCGTCCTCACCGTATATGGCGTAGCGTTCGTGCTTCTCGCCCTGGTGCTCCTCATGCATCCGGTGATGGGCGCAAGCGCATGGTTCTCGTTCGGTCCGATATCATTCCAGCCCGCCGATTTCGCGAAACTCGCGATCATCATGCTTCTTGCAAAGTACCTTTCACGCCGCCATGTGGAGATAGGGGATTTCCGGCACATCATCGTCTCGGGTGCCTACGTGCTTGGTCTCGCGGCACTCATCCTCGTCGAACCTGATATGGGTAACACGATGATCTTCGCCCTCCTATGGCTCGGTATGATGTTCGTCTCGGGCATCTCGAAGAAACATCTCGCATTCCTCGGTATCATCGCCATCTTGGCCGGTTCCGTGCTTTGGTTTGAAGGTTTGAAACCGTACCAGCGTACGCGCATCATCTCGTTCGTGAATCCGGCTGCCGACATCCATGGCGCCGGTTATAACGCGTATCAGGCGAAGATAGCGGTCGGGTCAGGAGAATTCCTAGGAAAAGGGATCGGCTATGGGACACAGTCGAAGCTCCGATTCCTGCCGGAGTATCAGACTGACTTTATCTTTGCAGCGTATGCTGAGGAATGGGGTTTCTTCGGCGTCGTGTTGCTCCTATCCCTGTACGGACTCCTTTTTACCAGGCTCGTGCAGATCGCTCGGGAAGCCGCGACGAATTTCGATGCGTTCTTTACGCTCGGCGTCCTCATCCTGCTTGCGGCGCATCTCGCGATCCATGTCGGCATCAGTCTCGGGCTTTTGCCGGTGACCGGGACCACGATCCCGTTCATGAGCTCGGGTGGCTCGCATCTGGTGCTTGAGTTTGCAGCGCTCGGTATCATCACTTCGCTTGCACGGCATAGCCGCGCAGCGACTCGTGACTTGAGCGCGAACGAATACCTCGGCTAGCTGTAGGTGGCGAACGTCCTAGCGAGCATCTTTTCCGTAGAGAATTCTTCCGTGATGCGCGTCTTGAGCGCTTCCCCGAGATGGTGCGCACGCTTCGGATCAGCAAGGAGGCTATCGAGCACGACCGCGAGCAGTGCAGGGTTATGTGGCGGCACGAGCCTGCCCACCGAGTCATCGATGATGATTTCCGGGATGCCGCCGACCCGTGTTGCGACGACCGGGAGTGAGGCACACCCAGCCTCAAGGATCGCATAGCCGAGCGCCTCGGATGACGATGTGTGTAAGAAGAGATCGAAGGCGTTCAAAAGGGAAGCAGCGTGGTCCTTAAAGCCGACGAGGATCACGCGACCATCGAGATCGTGCTCGAGGATGAGGCGTTCCAGGTGTGCTCGGTCGCGTCCTTCGCCGATAACGACGAGCACGGTATCCGGATAGCGAAGCGCGACCGACGCGAAGGCGATGATCGCATCCCCGACGCATTTGGTGGGGATGAGTTCTGAGACCATGCCGATCCAGTGAGCGGCTGTAATATCTGGCGCGAGTGCGGCTTGTGCCCGTTCGCGTGCGAGGTGGCGTGAACAGGCGATACCATGGTGAATGACCGTAAGGCGTTTCTTAACGAACGGCCATGCTTGCACGTCGTGTGCGATCGCTTCTGAGACAGCTATGGTCTTGTGAGCGAGAAGAAGCGTGAGCCAACTGAAGAAACGGATACCCATCTTTGCCCCGGTGCTACGTGGCGCGTTGAATTCCCAGCCGTGCGCCGTAAAGACGATACGCGGAACATGCGCTACACGTGCGGCGAGTGATCCCAAGCCTCCCGCTTTCGCGCTGTTCACATGCACCACATCCGGCTTCTCATCGCGGAAGATGCGGATGAGCGAGAAGAGCGATCCGAAGGTGAGGAGGTCGCCGATGAAAGTGCGATGTTGTCGGAAAGGGAGCTCAATCGTACGGATATGGAGAGAAGCGAGTTTCTCAGTCAGAATGCCTGGTTCACCGGTTACGACCGCGACATCGTCACCGCGCTCCTTCGCGGCAGCGGCAAGGTCATGGACGTATTTCTGCGCCCCGCCCCAGTTTGCTTTGGTGATGACGTAAAGGATTTTCATAGGCGAGAAAGGGCAAACGGGAGCGGGGCGGGGAGGGGGTCGGGGAACGGGAGTTCCCCGTGGAGGAAGGCAGCGACTTGCGTGAGCAAGGAGCGCTGGAAAACCGTGGGTTTCCAGAGAGCGTCGCCCCAGCTTGCTTTGGTGATGACATAGAGTATCTTCATGGCAGTGCCTATACCTAGGATAACCAAATCGGGGAACCTCAGGTTATATACTAATAAGCGTATCACAATGACTCGAAGCGGCAGACGCAACCCCCTCCTCCTTTTTGCAGGCGACATCGCAGCGCTTGCGCTATCGCTCTACCTCACCCTCTGGCTTCGCTATGGGGAAATCCCGACCGCCCAGACAATCTCGCCCTATGTCCTGCCATTTGCGATCCTTTTCGGGCTCTGGACCTTGGTATTCTACAGTTCCGGGTTGTATGGCAAACGTTTAGCGCTTTTCCCGAGCCGTGTTCCCGCGGCGCTTCTTAAGACGCAGTTCGTAAACATCCTCTTTGCTGCGCTGTTCTTCTTCCTCATCCCGACCTTCGGCATCACGCCGAAGACGATCCTCGTGCTCTATCTCATCACCTCGCTCATCGTGATCGCGACCTGGCGTCTAGGCGTCTATCCATTGTTTACGTCCCGGCGTGCACGCGAACAAGCGGCGCTCGCGGCTACGGGCGGAGCGGCTGAAGAGCTCTATAGCGAAGTCAACGGGAACCCTCACTACGATGTCGAGTTCTGTTCTCGGGACATGAGTGATCCGTGCGCGACGATCGTCATCGTCGACACGAAGAGCGCAGAAGCGGTCGCGCGTAATCTCTCCATGTATGCCGACAAGCAGATTATCCCGCTTGAAGATTTCTATGAGGAGATATTCGACCGCATCCCGCTCTCAGAGCTCGGCCTCGGGTGGTTTCAAGAGCACACGATCGGGAACGATTCGTTCTGGTATCGCGTGCCTAAACGCGCGATGGATATCGTCGGAGGTATCCTTATGGGCCTCATCACGCTTGTCGTGCTTCCGTTTGTATGGATCGCGATCCGGTTGGAAGGACCCGGTCCTCTTTTTATCGTGCAGGAACGCTTCGGGAAATACGGAGAACTCATGAAGGCGTACAAATTCCGTAGCATGACGAAGAATGAGGCCGCGTCGAGCCAGTGGGTAGGGGAGAGCGAAAACCGAGTCACCCGGGTCGGCGCGTTTCTCCGCAAGACTTCGCTCGATGAATTTCCGCAGTTCATAAACGTCTTGCGTGGCGAACTTTCGCTCATCGGCCCGAGAAATGACACGTTGGGCCTCGGCGAGCGGCTTGCCGAAGCGCTCCCGTATTACGAAGCTCGGTACCTGATCATCCCCGGTATCACCGGCTGGGCGCAGATCAATCAGCAGTACGAGCAGGGGAATATCAGCCCGCAGTCGATCGAAGAGACTAAGATGCGTCTCGCGTACGATTTCTATTATCTGAAGCATCGTTCTCTTACGCTCGACCTCATCATCGCGCTTAAGACCGTAAAGAAGATGTTCTTCCGGGTAAGCGCCTGGTGAGGGAAATTTTATGAGCAGATGCGAATTTAATTTTCCTCACCCTGTTAAATCCCGCGAAGCGGGGGAGTTGCTAGGCAACTCATTTAACAGGGTGTAAGATTTCCTAATTCCCTATGGTCATAATGAAATCTAACAAACATACTCTTTTTATTACCGGTGCCGCTGGCTATGTAGGCGCGATGCTTGTCGACCAGTTCTCTAAGCGTGACGACGTGGAGCGCATCATCGGCCTCGACAAGGAGCCGTATCCGGAGATGTTGGAGGGTAACGATAAGTTCGTCTACATCGAACAGAATATGGCAGACGAAGGTTGGGAGGCTAAGGTACGTCCGTACGCTCCTGACATCGTCATTCACACCGCGTGGCAGATCCGCGAGATGTATGGTAATCGCCCGCTCGAGTGGAAATGGAACGTTGATGGTTCGGATCGCGTATTCGATTTTACGTTCGAAACACCTTCGGTGAAAAAACTTGTCCATTTTTCGACGGTCTCCTCTTACGGCGCTTTTCCAGAGAACACCATCGAGCATCTTTTTACTGAAGATGAGCCGTTTAAGGTAACCGACTATATCTATGCGGAAGAAAAGCGGGTCTGCGAAGAACACCTGAAAGCGCGCTACGAGACCGCGAAGGGTGCAGGCAAGGCCGTACAGGTCTTCATCGTACGTCCTGCGGCGATCACTGGCCCGCGTGGACGCATCGACCGCATTCGCTTCGGTCTCCAGTCGGCACTCTCCGGCTCTCTCAAGGGTCGCGGATCGTTTGTCTACGATCTCGTCTCGTTCATGGTCTCGTGGGTGCCGGTAACGTCGAAGTGGCTCCGCCAGTACATCCATGAAGATGACGTGACCGATATCGTCGCGCTTTTCTCGTTCAACGATCTTGACGGATCCTATGAGGTGTTCAATATCGCGCCGCCCGGTCCTTCCGTGCTCGGTCGCGACATGGCTCATGCGGTAGGGAAGCATGCGCTTCCGATCCAGCCCTGGATGGCTCGTCTCGCGTTCTTCGTATTGTGGCACCTGACACGCGGCAAGATTCCGACGGCTCCAGGTAGCTGGAAGTGGTACTCATACCCGATCGCGGTCGACGGCAGCAAGCTTACAAAGCAGTACGGTTTCAATTACCACTGGGAATCGCGTGAAGCGTTCGTGAAGAACGAGGGCCGCTACGCGCACGAGGCCTAAAGTACGCAACGAATAGGCGGTAGCGACAAGACTTCGCTTTTTCTGGGTTTCGTTTATACTCTCCCCATGACTCGATATCGCGTGTTTGCGGTCATCGCCCTCCTTGCAGGGTTTTTCCTTGCGTACTTCGCCTGGACGACTGAGGCTAATCCTCTGAGCCAGTATCGCTTCAAGTTCGGCCTCGACCTCGCAGGCGGTACGGAACTTATCTATAAGGCCGACATGAGCGGGACGCCTGAGGCTGACCGCAAGGACGCGCTTGCAGCTCTCCAGGGCGTCATCGAGCGCCGCGTGAACCTCTTCGGCGTCGCCGAGCCGCTCGTCCAGACGGAGGAGGAGAGCACGCTTGCGGGCATTACGGAAGACCGCCTCATCGTCGACCTTCCCGGCGTGACCGACATCAACGCCGCTATCGCCGCGCTCGGCGCGACACCGACCCTCGACTTCCGCCTCATCGGTACGGCTGATGTCGGCACGTCTACTCAGACGGTATACCTCCCGACCGGTCTCACGGGTCGCTACGTCGCTGGTGCGACTTTGGGTTTTGGCAGTGGAGCAACCTCGGGACTCACGTCTCCAGAAGTGATCCTTAACTTTAACGACGAAGGGGCGCAGCTCTTCGAGAAGATTACGAGCGAAAATATCGGTAAGCAGCTTGCTATCTTCCTCGACGGTCAACCGATCTCGGCACCGGTCATTCAGGAGACCATCCCGGGCGGAAAGGCGACCATCACCGGCAAGTTCACTGCGACCGAAGCGCGTGATCTCGTCAGGAATCTCAACTTCGGCGCGCTCCCGGTCCCGATCGAGCTTGAAAGCAGCTCAGCAGTCGGTCCGACCTTGGGCGGGAAGGCGATTGCAGACGGTGTCACGGCCGGTATCATCGGCTTCGCTATCATCGCGATTTTCATGGTTGCCTGGTATCGCCTCCCCGGTCTTATCGCTGCCGTCGCGCTTGCCGAGTACCTCGTGTTTATGCTTGCAGTCATCAAGGTGATTCCGATCACGCTCACGGCTTCGGGGATCGCTGGCCTCATCATCTCGGTCGGCATGGCGGTGGACGCGAACATCCTTATCTTCGAGCGCACCAAGGAAGAACTGAGGAAGGGCGAAGACTCACGTGAGGCAGTCAAGGTCGGCTTTGCACGTGCGTGGACTGCGATCCGTGACGGCCATCTCACCATGATTATCTCGGGCATCATCCTCTTCTGGCTCGGAACGTCGATCGTCCAAGGTTTTGCGCTCGTCTTCGTCCTTGGCGTGCTCGCGTCCTTCATCTCCGCCGTCTCGCTTTCCCGCGTCTTCCTGCTCGCGATCGTTCCGGAGAAAGGGCAGGGCATCTGGAAGTTCCTGCTCATCTCGGGATTCCATAAACATTAATCTATGCCCCGTATGATTACTCAAACCGACGCCATGAAAAACATGAACCGTTCTTTTATCAATGTCGCTAGACAAAGCGATTAATCATACGGGGTATGTTCATCATCAACCACCGCTCGTTCTTCTTCTGGCTCACCGGTCTTATTCTTGCCGCTGCAATCGGCGCTATCGCCGCGTGGGGTTTGCCGCTCGGTATCGATTTCAAGGGCGGTACGCTCATGCAGGTCGGGTACGCAAATGATCGCCCGGATGTCGCAACGGTGGAGACTGAGCTTTCCGTGCTTGATCTCGGAGCGGTTTCGGTCCGTGCCTCGGGCGACAGCGCTGTCGCTATCCGTACCCGTACGCTGACGCCTACTGAGCACGAATCGATCCTCACGGCGCTCTCTGAGAACGCGAACACTACGGAACTTTCATACACGTCGGTCGGTCCGGCGCTTGGCAGCCAGTTCACCAACAAGGCGCTCTGGGCGATTGCTGCGGTCATCCTCGTGATCGTCCTCTACATCGCCTTTGCCTTCCGCAAGGTGCCGCCGCCGGTACCGGGCTGGGCGTACGGCATCACGGTCGTCGCGATGCTCGCAATCGACATCATCGTTCCGGCTGGCTTCTTTGCCGCGTACGTGCACTATACGGGGGCGGAAGTCGATTCGCTCTTCGTGGTCGCACTCCTCTCGCTGCTCGGCTATTGCGTAAACGACGTCATCGTTATTTTCGACCGTGTCCGCGAGAATCTCGCAAAGAGCTTGCGCGAAAATACCAAGGAGCCGTTTGAGGCGATCGTCGGTCGCTCGATAAGCGAAACGTTCACCCGCTCCGTCAACACCTCGCTTACGGTTGTGCTCGCGCTTATCGCCCTCATCTACTTCGGTGCCGACTCGACTCGCAACTTTGCGCTCGTCATGCTCGTCGGCGTCGTCGCCGGCACCTTCTCCTCGATCGCACGCTCCGCGCCGCTCCTCATCCCGATCGCTCGCTGGTTGAACAAGCGATAGTTCAAATTAAAAAGAAAGCCGCCCGGAAGGGCGGCTTTCTTTTTATACGATCACGGTTCCCACGAATGGCTTGCCGTCGATGTAGTTTGAAAATTCTTCGAGCTTCGCTCCGTTTATGATCGCGACCTCAAGGCCGATCGCTTGCGCTTCGCGTGCTGCGACCGGATCGAACGGGGAAGAGAGACCCGGGTCCCACTCCTCGGGGATGAGCTTTCTGAAGTCGGCCCAAGTCGTACGCTCGATCTTCTGCGCGTTCGGGTCTTTCTTCGGATCGGCCGTGTAGACATAGTCGATATTGGAGAGGTTTACGAGCCGGGTGGCACCCAGGTTTTTCGCCATAAGGACCGCATCGTAGTCGGTCGAGCAGCCAGGCTGCCAGCCGGCGGCGATGAGAACCGGCTCTTCCGCATCGATATCGATCGTCGGGTTCTTCACGATCTGCGGATGTGCGTAGCCAACGAAGATATTACGCAAAAGCTGGGCATTCAGGCGCGTCGCATGGATGCCGATCCAGTCGAGGTCTTGGTGGGAAAGGGGAGTGACGGCGTTTGCTGCTTCTTGGTAACATCTGGCAGTCTTGCCGCCGCCGCCGATGATGGAGAATGTAAGCCCGCGCTGCACCTTTTCGAGGATGAGCGTCTTGAATCGTGCGAGGAAATCGGTATCGATCTGATCGGGGACGATCAAAGACCCTCCGACAGACACAACGATACGCTCACGGGAAGACTCGTGCATAGAAGCAAAGCATGACGGCTACATCTATTGTACGCCCTCTCACCTGAGGTGCAACATCGACAACGGGTTTTTCTGTGCTCGAGATCGTTTTGAATAGCAGAGTGCGTTTCGTATGGCATAATGCAGGCATACTTGTCATAACGACTATCGCGATATGCCGAAATTCCTGCAGTTCAATGACCCGCGCCGCAAGATGCACTCTTTCTGGAGGCATGTGTTCATGCTCCTTCAGCCGACCGCCGCAGCGACCGTCGCAGTTGCCATCTGGTACACGCTCTGGAGCGCGGGTATCTCGTTCCCGCACGAGGATGAGATCGTGCTTACCGCAGTCGGTATTGCCGTGCCCGCGATACTCTTCAGCATCTTGGCGGCACTGCTCATCACCGAGTCTTATAAACGTTATCAATATCTGACGGACTGCCTCTTCACGCAGGACCGGCTCAAGTTTCTCCATTACCGTGATGAGCGATTTCCGGTTACGCTTCATCTTCTGCAGATCGCCCTTTCGACACCCATCATTATCATCGCGATGGGGCTTTCCTACGCCTCCGTCTGGAGCGGAATGGCAGTCGTGTTCGCGGCGACCTTCGTCATTACGCTTTATTGGGTGGCAATCGTCGAGCTTCAGAACCCGGCAAAGAGCCCTTGGTTTGCCGAGCGTATCCCGGAAGAATGGCTTATCGCGGACATAGATGCCCTCTGTCCGATCGATGCTCCGGGCTGTCTGGACTAGGAATATGGGCTTTTGGGGCCGCTCTTCGCACGGGCAGCCCTCGCTATTGACTCCCTCTAAACCTTCCTATACTATGGCTCTACTGTCCCGTAGGGCGGGATGGGGTTTTGTTTTGACCCTTGAAAATGAAATACGTGAATTACGAGTCCCCGTCGGCAATCCGACGGGGAAGAAAGATGTATGAATTCTTTTGTTCCGCCTATTCTTAATGAGAGTTTGATCCTAGCTCAGGGTGAATGCTGGCGGCGTGGATAAGTCATGCAAGTCAAGGGGGCCCGCAAGGGCAACCGGCAAACGAGGTAGTAACACGTAAGTAGATCCCCCAGAGTCGGGTATAGCTCGTCGAAAGACGGGGTAATCCCCGATAGTCCCGTAAGGGTAAAGGTTTTTCGCTCTGGGAGTTGCTTGCGTAGTATCAGCTAGTTGGTAGGGTAACGGCCTACCAAGGCTACGACGCTTAGGGGAGCTGAGAGGCTGACCCCCACCGATGGAACTGCGACACGGTCCATACTCCTACGGGAGGCTGCAGACGAGAATATTCCGCAATGGGCGAAAGCCTGACGGAGCGACGCCGCGTGATGGATGAAGTGCCTTGGTACGTAAACATCTTTTATCGGGGACGAAGTTTATTGACGGTACCCGATGAATAAGGGGCTCCTAACTCTGTGCCAGCAGGAGCGGTAATACAGAGGCCCCAAGCATTACCCGGAATCATTGGGCGTAAAGGGTGTCTAGGCGGCCATATTAGTCTCTTGTTAAATCCGTGGGCCTAACCTACGGTCAGCGAGGGAAACGGTATGGCTAGAGGGCGTAAGAGGTGCATGGAACTCATGGTGGAGGGGTGAAATCCGTTGATATCATGGGGAACACCAAAGGCGAAGGCAATGCACTGGTACGTTCCTGACGCTCACACACGAAAGCCAGGGTAGCGAATGGGATTAGATACCCCAGTAGTCCTGGCCCTAAACGTTGCTCGCTCGCTTTACGGAGTATCGACCCTCTGTGAGGCTAAGCTAACGCGGTAAGCGAGCCGCCTGGGTAGTACGATCGCAAGATTAAAACTCAAAGGAATAGACGGGGACTCGCACAAGCGGTGGATTATGCGGCTTAATTCGTCGATAAACGAAGAACCTTACCAAGGTTTGAAACCCAACTGCATCCTTGCCGAAAGGTGAGGAGCCTTCGAGGGTGTTGGGCAGGTGATGCATGGTCGTCGTCAGTTCGTGGCTTGAGTTGTTCCCTTCAGTGGGGTAACGAACGCAACCCTCGTTGTCTGTTGCCTATATGGCCAGGCGAGACTGCTCCCTCACGGGAGAGGAAGGTGAGGATGACGCCAGATCAGCATGTCCCTTTGATACCTTGGGCTGCACGCATAATACAATGGGCGGTACAACGGGTCGCAATGTCGCAAGACGGAGCTAATCCTTTAAAACCGCCCCCAGTACGGATTGAGGTCTGCAACCGACCTCATGAAGCCGGAATCGCTAGTAATCCCGGGTCAGCCAAACCGGGGTGAATACGTTCTCGAGTCTTGTACTCACCGCCCGTCAAGTCAAGGGAGCTGGGGGTGCCCGAAGG
>JAJZTG010000003.1 GCA_021849125.1 bacterium
AGATAGCACTCGTCTCTAAACGGTGCTCGGAAGCCGGATAACGTAACCCGGTGGTCGCTTGAGAGCCACATATGAGCTCTCAAGCGGGGACGGAATAGGCGGAACAAAAGAGCGCATCACATCTTTCATAAAAAACACAAACAGCCCGGAGGGGCTGTTTGTGTTTTCATGAGCGACATCGCATAATTACAGCGTACTTATTTCATTATTTTCTATGAGTGAAAAACCCCCTCGAAAAGAAGGCGATGAGCGTGTATCGCGGGAATCGCAAGAGATTACCCCTCAGGATATTGAAATGGCTTCGGAAACATTACGGATGGAAACTGGTGCTTCTGAGGCTGCGGTCAAGCGATCTGCCGAAGAGGCGCAAGAGGTCCTCGCAAGGTTGCAGGAGGCCGCTCCAGAAATCAAGCCTGTAGAGGCAGCGCCTGAAAAAGAAGCTCCAGCGACAGTAGCTCAGTCGAGATCTTTCGGTGCCACAGTGCGTATCGGAATCAAACGGCTCTTCGGTAAGGAGCTTACCCCGGAAGAGAATCGTTATCGTTTTGAAGAGCTTAGGGGGAAGTTCGACAAGACTCTGCAGTCAGGCGATATAAACGATGCCTTCAAGACCTACGTTGATATGGATACTACAGCTTGGCGCGCAGGAATGTCTGAAGAGGAGCGCGTACCATACCGCAATGCACTTAAGGAGATAGAATTGCGCGCGGTGCGTGAAGGGCGCGCGGGTGACTTCAAAAAGATCCTCAAAAATCTTGATCGTTATGGACTTGGGCGAGGGATGGGTTTCACTCGAACGGAGCTTGGGCTGTCGGAAGGGCAGGAGATTGATCCTAAGATTCGGGACGTGGCTCGCGAATCATTCCTTAACGATCTCAGGAGTGTCACCAAAGCAGGGAACGTTCGCGTATCGAATTGGTATGCGAATCGTGCAGCCACTCTTGAGGAAGCAGGTCTTTCTTCAAGAGAAGAGCTTAGCAATGACCCTGTTGTTCGGAAGATTCTTAAGGAGGACATCATTGATACTGCTAAACGCATGTATGCAAAGGATTCATGGGTAGCTGACCCTGACAGTAAATTCAGAGAATTTCTGGGCAATATAGAACGTGAGGCAGGGATCCCGTCGGATGAAGTGATGAGCTGGAAACAGGTTAAGAAGATAGTGGAAGCGTAGTTTGTAGTTGCAGGACATCGACAAAACGCCCCGAACGGGGCGTTTTGTCGTCTCTGGAAATACCGATAAGTTTCTGGTACTATCATCAGGTGCTGGTGAGCAGGAATATGCACGCTTAGCTCAGTTGGTAGAGCACTCGACTGATACTCGAGCGGTCCTAGGTTCGACTCCTAGAGCGTGCACCAAAAACAGAATTAGAAGCTTCAGCTCGACTGATACTCGAGTGCGAGTACGCACCAGGTTCGACTCCTACAGCAAGGAGAGAGGGAACATGTGTACGTCTGCGTACACATGTAACCCGAACGACGCAGATGTACGCTGCCGTAGAGCGTGCACACGAAACAGAAAACGAAAATCGCCACTCGGATGAGTGGCGATTTTCGTTCCTATCCCCACATCATCTCATGCGAGACAGGGGATGCAGCTATACTGAAAGCATGCAAACAAGATTCGTCATTCTTGGCGTCATCGTGATCATTGCGCTTGGTGCGCTCGTATTCCTTTTCGGTCGGGGGAATCTCCAGTCGGATATAGGAATGCGTTCGGTTGCAGCGATAGACGTGCCGTTCGAGAAGCTTGTCGAAGGGACGCACTCAGCGGTTTCGACCCGGAAGAATTACATCATCACGTCCGAGGCCCAAATGAAAGAGCTGTGGACATTGCTTGATGCGACCACGACGCCGCCCGTAATCGATTTCAGCACCCACTCGGTCATCGCGGTATTTGCCGGTCAGGATTCGTGTCTCGATATCTCGGTGACGAGGATCGAGGATACGGAAGATCGTATGGTATCGGTGGAGATCGCGAAAGCCAGCGACAGCTGCGCTAAGGGGCAGTCGCCGACCTCACCGTATGAGATCGTGGTCATTCCTGCCACCACGCTCCCTCTCACTCACGAGGACAGCTCGACTACGGTAAGTTGTCCTAAATAATCCTTCCGTGCGTCTGGGCGATAGGTGCGCTACCATGTTTTGCATGGATGTCTCGTCGTATTTCAAGGGAAAGAAGATAACTGTCATGGGGCTCGGCTTGCTTGGTCGAGGCGTGGGCGACGCGAAATACCTGGCAGAGTGCGGAGCAGAGCTCATCGTGACGGACAAGAAGACGCGCGAGGAGCTTGCGGAGTCGGTGGCACAGCTCGAAAATTTTCCGAATGTCACATTCGTGCTCGGTGAACATCGGCTTGATGATTTCCGCGGTCGCGACCTCATCCTTAAGGCTGCAGGTGTCCCGCTTGACTCGATATATGTCGCGGAAGCGAAGAAGCACGAGACCCCGGTCCGGATGAGCGCGGACCTCTTTGCAGAGCTCGCGGGTATCCCGATCGTAGGTATCACTGGCACGCGCGGAAAATCGACGGTGACTCACATGGTACACGCGATCCTTGTGGCAGCAGGGAAGAAAGTGCTCCTCGGCGGGAACGTGCGCGGCGTATCGACACTCGCGCTTCTTCCTGAGGTGACGCCAGACCATATCGCGGTGATGGAACTCGACTCCTGGCAGCTTCAGGGCTTTCATGAGGCGCGTCTCTCGCCGCATATCGCGGTCTTTACGACGTTCTATCCTGATCACCAGAATTACTACAAGGATCAGCCGGAGGCGTATCTCGCTGACAAGGCGAATATTTTCCTTTTCCAAACGCCGAGCGATGCGCTCATCCTCGGTAAACAGTGTGCGGCGGCTGTTATCGAGAAGTATGGCGATCGGATCGATTCGCATACTCAGGTCGTCGACGAGCAAAAGCTTCCAGATATGTGGACGCTCAAGATTCCGGGCGTACATAATCGCTATGACGCTGCGCTCGCGCTTGCCGTGGCGCGCTCGCTCGAGATTCCTGACGAGGTGAGCCGCAAAGCGCTCGAGACCTTCGGGGGTGTTCCAGGTCGGCTCGAGCTCGTGCGTGAGGTTAACGGCGTGAAGGTTTACAACGATACGACCGCGACAACGCCTGAGGCGACGCTCGCTGCACTTGCGGCGCTCGATAACGGTAAGCGTCGCATCATCCTCATCATGGGCGGTGCTGACAAAGAGCTCGATATGAATACGCTCCTACACAAGATCCCAGACTATACGAAGCGGGTGATCCTCCTTACGGGTACGGGCACGAATCGTGTGCTTGAATTTCTCCCCGGCGCATCTGTCTTCGACGATCTCGGTAATGCGGTAAATGAAGCGTTTCTCACGGCAGAGTCGGGAGACATCATCCTCTTCTCGCCAGCTTTCGCGTCGTTCGGTATGTTCAAGAACGAGTACGACCGCGGCGATCGGTTCGACACGCTCGTGCAGTCTCGCACATGATCGGCATCTTCGACTCGGGGTCGGGTGGTCTTACCGTGCTTCGGGCGATCCGTGAAGACTTCCCGTCGGCCGACATTATCTATTTCGGTGACATCAAGAATGCGCCGTACGGATCGAAGTCGAACGCAGAGCTTTCGACGCTTACGGTCGACGCGATCGACCGGCTCACGAAGCACGGCGCCACCAGTATCGTTTCCGCCTGCAATAGCGTCTCCGCATCGCTTGCGGTCTCGCTTGTCGATATGCTCGATCTCCCGCCCGGACACTTGATCGAGATGGTCGGACCGACGGTAGGCACGTTTCGGGGAAGCGCCGCGCGTGTCGTACTTGCGGCGACGCCGGCGACTGTTCGCGCCGAGATTTATCAGAACGGGTTCCGCATGATACGGAAGGATATAACTGCGGTCGCGATACCTGATCTCGCTTCGGCCATCGAGTTTCGGGCGAGCGAGGATGAGATGGAAAGGATTATCCGACAGGCTTTTGCAGGCGTCCCGCTTCGTCCAGGCGATACGCTTATCCTCGCTTGCACGCACTATCCGCTCGTCGCGCATGTATTCGCGCGGGTCTTCCCAGAGGTAATGCTGTTTGATCCGGCACATGCCGTAGCCGCACGGGTGAAGCGCGAGCTCTGGCCACGCGAGGTCGGGGAGGGGACGCTCCGCTTCATGATCACGAAGGATTCCGAACCGTTCCGAGAGAGGGTGAAGACCTTTTTCCCAGAAAGCGCCGACGCGGTCGTGGTGGTAGAGTAAGAACATGAAAGAAGGGCAGAAGGCACATTTCGTAGGGATCGGCGGAATCGGGATGAGCGCGCTTGCGCAGCTTCTCGCGCATGATGGTGTCATCGTATCCGGTTCGGATCGAGACGCTGGGCCGACCACCGAGCTTCTTGAGTCGAAAGGCATCCACGTGCACATCGGACACGCGGCGGAGAACATCCCAGAGGATTGCGATGCGCTCATTTACAGTGATGCAGTACCCGCAGAGAACGCCGAACGGTCTGTCGCGGCCGAGCGCGGCATCCCGCAATTTTCATATTTCGAGATGCTCGGGAAAGTATCGGAGGGGCGTCGCACGATCGCGGTTTCCGGTACGCACGGCAAGACCACGACGACCGGCATGCTCGCGAAGATCCTTATCGACGCGGGTGCGAAGCCGACCGTCATCGTGGGTTCGATCGTGAAGGACTTCGGCAGCAATTACGTCGCCGGCGACTCAGGTCTCTTCGTCGTTGAGGCGTGCGAGTATCACGACCATCTTCTCGAACTCTCGCCGGAAGTGCTCGTCATAAACAATCTCGAATGGGACCATACCGATTGGTTCCCCTCGCTTGCGGCGCTGCAGGATACCTTCCGGAAAGCGGTTGCGAAGGTACCGTCACAGGGCGTCATCGTGACCGATACCGAGAACCAGACTATCGCGCCGCTTCTTGAGAGCGCGCAAGCGCGTATCGTCGACTATGTCCGTGAGCCCGCATTCGAACTCCAGCTCATCGGGACATTCAATCAGTCAAACGCGAAGGCTGCTGCGGCTGCCGCGCGCGCCGTGATGCCAGAACTTTCCGACGAAGCGATCGCTACGTCGCTCGCGTCTTTTCACGGCACCTGGCGCCGTTTCGAATACAAGGGCGAAACGAAAGAGGACGCCGTCGTGTACGACGACTATGCGCATCACCCGACGGCTATCAAGGAGACCTTGAAAGCGGCTCGTGCGCAGGCGAAGGGGAAACTTATCGTCGCGTTCCATCCGCACCTCTACAGTCGCACGCGCGATCTCTTGAACGAATTCACCTCGGCGTTCGTCGATGCTGATGAGGTCGTGTTCGCGCCCATCTACGCGGCACGCGAAGCCGACGACGGGAGCATCTCAAGCGAGATCCTTGCTGAGCGCGTGAGCGCGTCCGGCGTGCCAGCACAGGCGCTCGGCACTTTTGACGAGATCGCCGGATATCTCAAGATGCATGCAGGGAAGGGCGACATGATCATCACCATGGGCGCGGGTGACATCTATAAGGTTGCGGACCAGCTCGTAGCTTAAGGTTTCTCGAAGTGTTGCCAGTCTTTCCGGTCGGACCAATTCCCGCCCCATATCCAACCTCGGCTGATAAATAGGTCGGCAATCTCGGGTGTCACGGTACCTGGCTTGCGCGGGTCGTAGGTCGCGCCACGAGGTGCGACGTAATCGCCGCGTACATAAGGGTTCAGGCGCGGATTTATATCGACAGCTCGTCCGAACGCATGGTTTGAAAGTCGCTCAGTACCGGCGATAGTTCGATAGTTGAAAGCAGAAGAATTATTATCCTCCATCGAGACATCATCATCCCATCCATAAGCGCTGACCGGAATCATTTTTTCGATAAGGAAGTGTTGCTCCGCAAGCGTGGCAAATATCTTACGCACATCGTTCACAAGATCTTTGTGGACGACTAGATATCCGGTTTCTTCTCGTTCTTCAAATGAGAAATACGGTACGACAACGAGCTCGAGTGTCTTCCGGATGTCGGCGGGGATGTCCTTGTTGCGGAGTGCCTCATCGAGCGTCATGGAAACATTGTACTCCCGGTATGGTAGAGTGCACCCATCATGGGAACCCTCTCCATCGTCGCGACGCCGATCGGCAACCTGGAAGACCTGACCTTCCGGGCGCTCAGGACGCTTGCTGAATGCGACGTCATCTACGCGGAAGACACGCGCGTCATCGCGAAGCTCCTCTCGCGCTACGACCTCCACAAGCCGCTCCAGCGGCTCGATGCCATGACGGAAGCCGAACGCTCAGGAGATGTCATTGCGCGCCTTGAAGCAGGGGAGAAGATCGTGTACGTGAGCGATGCAGGGACACCGGGCATCTCCGATCCGGGCGCGCGGCTCGTCGCGCGGGTGCGCGAGGCTTTGCCGAAGGCGATGATAGAAGCGATCCCGGGACCTTCAGCGCTTACGGCCGCACTTTCGATCGCCGGCATCGACCTTACTGGCGGCTTCACCTTCCTTGGCTTCTTGCCGCACAAGAAGGGAAGGCAGACGCTTTTGAAGAAGATCGCGGAAAGCGAGATCCCCGTCGTACTTTATGAGTCGCCGCACCGTATCGAAAAGCTTCTCGAAGAACTCTCCTCGATCGATGTATCGCACGTGACCGTCGCCCGGGAACTTACGAAGGTTCATGAGGAGGTCCTCTCGGGAACCGCCGCAGAGCTCAAGGCGCATTTTGCCGCACACTCGAGTACGATTCGTGGTGAATTTGTGGTGATCATCGAAGCACAGCGTAGATGATCACCACCCTGTTAAATCCCTTCAAATCGGCCGCTATGTTTTACACGTACGTTCTTCGCTCCGAAAAAGATGGGAAGTTTTATACAGGATTCACGTCAGATTTGAAGGGACGATTTGAGGAGCATAAGAAAGGGAGAGTGGAATCGACGAAAGACCGCTTACCGTTGTTTTGGCCTATTATGAAGCCTGTATAAGCGAGAAAGATGCTCGTCATCGCGAACGGTATCTTAAAACGCACCACGGCAAGCTATTTCTCAGGAACCGCCTCAAATCGTATTTAACAGGGTTCGCATAGTCTGGTAGACTATGCTCATGTCCCGCACAAGCACCACGATCATCCTCGGTATCCTCATCATCCTGACTCCGTTTTCAGGCCTTCCGGTCGCGATCCGCTCGCTTCTGCTTGTCGTTTTCGGTCTCGGCGTCCTCATGGTCGGCTTTTCGATGCGTAAGCATGAAGTCAGCTCGGCTGCTGCGCCGGTTATGCCAAACGAACCGACGCCGGAACCCGCCGAACACCCGGTCGCGATGGGATAACCGTTTTGTAATAAAGACTCGCGCACGAAACGTGCGCGAGTCTTTGCTATACTCACTCATATGGATAACCCAGAGCGCGTAACGTACTTTGCGGCGACTGATGCGCGTGGCAAACGGATTCCTTTTGGTATCAAAGCGAAGGATCGCGACCGGCACATGTACGTGATCGGTAAGACCGGCATGGGCAAGTCGACCTTGCTCGAGAACATGGCCATCCAGGATGTCCGGAACGGGGAAGGACTCGCGTTCCTCGACCCGCACGGCTCCGCCATCGACAACCTGTTGAACTACATCCCTGAGGACCGCATCAAGGACGTGGTCTACTTCGCCCCGTTCGATATGGACCACCCCATCGCCTTCAACGTGATGGAGGACGTGGGATACGACAAGCGCCATTTGGTCGTGTCGGGTCTCATGGCGACCTTCAAGAAGATCTGGCAGGACGCCTGGAGCGCCCGCATGGAGTACATCCTCACCAACACGCTCCTTGCGCTTCTCGAGTATCCCGACGCGACTTTGCTCGGTGTGAATCGGATGTACACGGACAAAGCGTTCCGTCAGAAGGTCGTCGATAACGTGAAGGACCCGGTCGTGAAGGATTTCTGGGTGAAGGAGTTCGCGAACTATGGCGATCGCTATACGCAGGAGGCCACGCCGGCCATCCAGAACAAGATCGGCCAATTCACGGGCAACCCTTTGATCCGTAACATCATCGGTCAGTCGAAGTCTTCCTTCGACATCCGCAAGATGATGGACGAGAAGAAGATCCTCCTCATCAACCTCTCGAAGGGTCTCGTGGGCGAGACGAACATGCGCCTCTTGGGCTCGATGCTCGTGACGCGCATCTTCCTTGCCGCGATGAGCCGTGCAGGTTCTTCAGCGGAGGAGATGGCGAAACTCCCGCACTTCTACTTCTATGTCGACGAATTCCAGAACTTCGCGAACGAGACGTTCGCCGAGATCCTCTCCGAATCGCGCAAGTACAAGCTCGACCTTACGATCGCGCATCAGTACATCGAGCAGATGGAAGAAGAGGTGCGCGACGCCGTCTTCGGCAACGTGGGTACGACCGTCACCTTCCGCGTGGGACCTTTCGATGCTGAGGTGCTCGAGACCGTTTTCATGCCCAAGTTCACCAAGGAAGACATCGTTTCCTTGGATAAGCGCCAGGTCTATCTTTCGCTCATGATCGACGGGGTGGGAAGTGCACCTTTTTCTGCGGTGACAATCCCGCCTATCGAGCCGCCGCCGGTCTCACACAAGGACGCGATCATCGAAGCATCGCGCACACAGTTTTCGATGCCGCGGGAAGGGATCGAGAAGTCCATCATGGACGAACTTATGGAAAGCGTGGCATCGGAGGCTCCGGCTGATGCACGCATGCGCCGGAAGCCCGCAGCGCCGATGGTGCGGGAAGGTATGCAGACGCCACGTCCTCCGCGTGGTGACATACCGCCACGGCCGCAGTACCCGCGTGAACCGCGTCAGGACTTCACACCTCGCCCGCAATCTCCGCGAGAAGAAATGCCGCCTCGTCGGGTGCCGGAAAATCGTCCGACGCAAGAGCACCGCCCTCTGCCTCCGAGGCGTGAAGCAGCCCCAGAGCGCCAGGCACCCGCAGCAAAGAGCCCTGATGAGCTCAAGGCGCTCCTGCGCTCCATGACCGCGAAGGTAACGGTTGAGAAGGAAGAGAAGAAGACTGAGAGCCAGCAATCGCTCAAGGGCGCCCTTGCGAGCGTGCTTGCAAAGCGCGAGGCACCTGCTCCACAGGAAAAGAGGGAAGTACCGCCACGCCCCGAAGTGTCGGCCCCGCCGAGGGTTGAAACACCACCTGCGCCACCAGTGCCTCCTACGCCTCCCGCACCGCCGATTCTCCCGGAAAAGAAACCCTTTGAGGTCCCAGAGGACGCGCTCCGTCGCGTGCTCAAAGGCGAAGAGTGACATGACGTTGCTGAGCCGTACCGGAATCATTGCTGTCGTGGCTATGGCTTTCCCGGTTACGGCGTTTGCGTCGAGCGCTCCGACGCTTACGACCTACACTATTTCTGATACGACGATCTATCCGACCGCTTCTGTCGGATCCGGCTTCGCGACCTCGACGACTATCGATATCGCGTTCTCCGAGAAAGTGAAAGCTTCGATCAAGCTTCAGTCATCGGACGGCTCTACGCTCACGCTTTACTCGAGCTCAGGCGTTACGAACCCGAGTCCGAAAACGTGGGACGGGACGGACGGGAATGGCGCCGCTGTGGCAAACGGTACCTACACCGTCTTCATAGCGGCGACCTCGATCGCCACCGGTCTCGACATGAGCGATTCGTCGAAGACGATAATCGTGAGTTCATCATCGACCTCAAGTGCACCGACACCGACCGTTTCTGGGAGTGCGACGGTGTATGTACCTCCACCCTCAGCCCTTATCGTCTCCGCAGGAGCTGATCAATCGGTCATGGCTGAAGTCCCTGTATCGTTCTCAGTGAAGGTAACCGCAAAGGGTGGCGGCGAGGACTCTGCGGCGAAGGTCGTCTGGAGTTTCGGCGACGGTTCCTCAGCTGAGGGTAAGGCGGTTGAGAAAACATACCGATATCCCGGCACGTATCTTGTCGTCGTGACTGCCACAGACGGTTCGGCAAAGGCGACGGATGATCTTATCGTGAAGGTTACGCGTCCGATGGTGGGTATCACGTCGGTTGCAGGTGAGGGGATCACGCTCAAGAACGATTCTGATGACCGACTCGACCTTTCGAATTGGCGGATCGTCTCGGGTATCGCTACTTTCCGTATACCGCTTGGCATGACGCTTCTCCCGCATGCGAGCGTCATGTTCCCGTACACGATCACGAATCTGCCGGTGAGTTTCGATGCGGTACTCGAATACCCAAACGGTCTCGTCGCTGCGCGGTACGCACCGCAACCGGTCCCTGGGGCGGTTCTCGCGACAGTGCAACCTCAAGCGCCTGTTGCGAGTTCTCCTTTAGTGCAAGCGGTCGAACCGATTAGCAGTAGAAAGGCAGCCGTCAAGCCCAATGAACAAGCAGTAATCGCCCCCGCAGCAGCGATGGAACTCGCTGCTGCGGGGGCGGCCATCCCCGAGAGAGAAGAAGCCGTCTCGCAGTCTTCTGAGCGTAGCTTCTTCTCGTCGCCTTGGACCTATGGGTTCCTTGGGGTCGTGGTGTTGGCCGCGGGCGCGTTCATTCTCTTATAAGATCGAGAACCGCCCCAGATGTGAAAGTCCGACTTTCACATCTGGGGCGGAAAGGGTAGTTTTACGGTATGCTTTCATTAATTTCATGGACAAACAGAAACTCATCGTAGTCACCGGCGGGGCAGGGTTCATAGGCTCGCACCTCTGCGAGCGCCTGGTGAAAGACGGCCACAAGGTCATCTCGCTCGACAACTACTTCACCGGAAGCCGGGACAACCACGTTCCTGGCGTCGAGTATCGTGAGGGGCACACCAAAGACATCGAGAAGCTTATCCCAGAGACGCCGGATATCGTTTACCACTTGGGAGAGTACTCGCGTGTCGAGAAGAGTCTTGAGGAGCCGGCGCTCGTCTGGGATTTGAACAAGGACGGCACATTCGGCGTTGTCGAGTTTTGGCGGAAAAAAGGAGGGAAGTTAGTCTACGCCGGTTCCTCGACTAAATTCGGTGACGGCGGTCTCGGTCGTATGCAAAGTCCCTACGCATGGAGCAAGGCGAGTAATACCGAACTCATAAGGAATTACGGTGCGTGGTACGGGTTGCCGTACGCGATAACTTATTTCTATAACGTATATGGTCCAGGTGAACGGGCCGGCACATACGGCACCGTTATTGAGATATTCCGTCAGAAAGTGCTCGCAGGCGAGCCGCTTGAGGTTACGTCGCCTGGAACACAGAAGCGCAATTTTACGCATGTCGACGACATCATAGATGGCCTTATCTTGGTTGGCGAGGATGGTATCGGAGATGACTTTGGTATCGGAGATGAAAAAGCATATTCGATTATTGAGGTGGCACAGATGTTTGGGAAAGAGATTGTCATGAAGCCTGCGGCGGCCGGCAATCGTATGGGTTCGGATATCGATACCAGCAAGGTGCAGGCTCTCGGGTGGACTCCAAAGAAACATCTCAAGGAGTACATACGAGAAACGTTCGGTGCATGAAGCGCGTATTAATATTCTCCCTTACATATTATCCGCGCTTCGTGGGCGGCGCGGAGGTTGCCCTCAAGGAGATCACCGATCGCATCTCTCCTGAGGAGATCGAGTTCCATATGGTGACACTCAGACTCGATTCTGAGTTGCCGGAGGAGGAAAAGATAGGGAATGTTATCGTGCACCGGATCGGCCTGACATGGAAAGCGCCTACCATCGCCGATTTGCAAAAGTTTCCACTCAAGCTCACGAAATATTGGTACCAGTTCTCTGCAGCTCGCGCGGCGGAGAAGCTGCATCAGCAGTATCATTTCGACGGCATCTGGGCGATGATGGCGCACTCATGCGCCGTTCCTGCCGGGATCTTCAAGAAGTGGCATCCAGAAGTGAAATATCTCCTGACTCTTCAGGAAGGAGATCCTCCCGAGTATATCGAGCGTCTCGCACGCCCGGTATGGCCGCTCTTCAAACGAGGGTTTACGAGTGCGGATGCACTCCAACCTATTTCGACCTTTCTTCTTAATTGGGGGAGAAGGATGGGCTTTACGGGTGAGGCTGAAATTATCCCGAATGCGGTGAATACGGCGCATTTCTCACAAGCGATAACGCCAGAAGCGCGCAACTCGACTCGCGCGGCCATCGTTCTCAAGTCTGACGATGTCGCACTGGTAACGACCTCGCGTCTCGTCCACAAGAATGCAGTTGATGATGTCATACGTGCGATCGCACTTCTTCCGGAGAATGTGCACTTCGTCATTTACGGCATCGGTCCGGACGAGGCCATGCTCAAGAAACTTTCCAAAGAGAGTGGAACCGAGAGACGCATCCACTTCATGGGGCAGATCGGCCATGATGAAATGCCGCGCGCGCTCAAAAGTTGTGATATTTTCATCCGTCCTTCGCGGTCCGAAGGTATGGGGAATTCGTTTATCGAGGCCATGGCGGCTGAACTTCCCGTTATTGCGACACAGGAAGGGGGTATTGCAGATTTTCTTTTCGATGCGAAACGTAACCCTGACAAAAAGCCGACTGGTTGGGCTGTCGATAAGGATTCCCCAGAACAGATTGCTGAGGCAGTTAAGGACATCATCGGAAATCCGCTAGCGGTTGCACAAGTGCTTGAAACGGCACGTGAGCTTGCTATAGAGAAATATGATTGGAATCTCATTGCTGCACGCATGAAAACACTTTTCGATCGGCTTCTCGAAAGCAGGTAAAATAATTGTATGAAAATAGTCGTCGCGACGCCTTTGTATCCGCCTGAGCCGGGCGGGCCTGCCACGTACGCGAAAGCCCTTGAAGAAGGTCTTCCAGGGAAGGGCATCGAGGTCGTGCTCGTTAAGTTCGGCGAGGTGCGGCACTTGCCGAAGATCGTGCGGCATATCGCATATTATCTGCGCGTACGTCGTGCGCTCAAAGGAGCCGATCTCGTGCTTGCGCTTGATCCGGTCTCGGTCGGCCTGCCGGCCTGCCTTGCCGCATGGACGCTTCGGAAGCCGCTCGTCGTGAAGGTGGTGGGCGACTACGCCTGGGAACAAGGGCAGCAACGTTTCGGTGTCACAGCTACGCTCGACGATTTCGTCCAGCATGACGATGCGCCATTTATGGTCGGGCTCTTGCGCGAAGTGCAGAAGGGCGTCGCCGAGTATGCGGCGCGTATTATCGTGCCGAGCGAGTATCTCAAAGGGGTCGTCGTCGCGTGGGGCATCCCGAAAGAAAAAATCACGGTTATCTACAATGCGGTCCCGCAAGGGAGCGTGGGCGAAGTGCCCAAAGCAGTGGCGATGCTGCCGCGTCCGCTCGTGGCGACGGCTGGCCGTTTGGTCCCCTGGAAACATGTCGACAGCATCATCGATACAATCGCGGTGCTTCGCCAGCAGGGAAGCCATGTGTCGCTCGCTATCATCGGGAGCGGGCCAGAACAGGCGCATCTTGAAGCGCACGCAAAGAAAGCGCTCGGCGCGCACGTCGTATTCACCGGCGCCCTGCCGCACGAGGATCTCCTCGCGAGTCTCGCAAGCGCAGATGCCTTCGTGCTCAACTCTTCGTATGAGGGGCTCTCGCATCTGCTCATCGAAGCGCTCGCGCTTGGCGTACCTACGGTCGCGACTGATGTCGGTGGCAACCCGGAGGTCATCACGCACGGCGCTACAGGGCTTCTCGTACCAGCGGGGGATACGGACGCCCTCGCTGGAGCGCTTACACGCCTTCTCTCAGAAAACGATCTGCGGGAGCGTGTCGCGCGTGCGGCCAAGGAATCCGTCCACCGTTTCTCAAAAGGAACGATGATCGAACACACCGCTGAGCTGCTCGTTTCTTTTTCGTAATCCATGAAAGCCCTCTTCGTCTCAAACGACCCGAATATCTTCGACCCGAAAAGCGACGTGCGTGCGCGCATGCGCGCGTATGCGGAAGCGATCGGGGAGCTTCATATCATCTCGGCAGGACCGGTCTTTGCACGCGAGGAGCACGACGGGGCGCTCTACGTGCACCCGGTGTATGCGGGGAAGCTCTTTCGCATGAAGCTTCTCACACGTCGTGCCGTGGCGCTTATCCGCGAGTACGACATCGAGATCGTTTCCGCCCAGGATCCGTTCGAGCATGGGCTCGCCGCGCTTCGTGCGGTCGAAGCTGCCGGCATTAAGCTCCACGTCCAGGTGCATACGGACTTCCTCTCGCCCTGGTTCGTACGGGAAGGGAATTGGCGCAGCCCGAGCATCCGGATGCCACTCCTGAACCGTTGGCGGCGCAGCATCGCTGACCGCGTGCTCCCGAAAGCCGATGGTATCCGCGTCGTCTCGGAGCGTGTGAAGGATTCGCTCATCGCGCGTTACGGGTCACGTATCCCGGAGCCGTCGATCATCCCGGTCGCGGTCGATGCGACCGTGCCCGAGAAGAAGCCGCTTCCGCCGCATCCGTTTACCTTCGCGCTTCTTGCGGTCGGCCGTTTGGAGCCAGAGAAGCGTATCGAGGATATCCTTGCCGCACTTAAGCTCGTCATTCCTCAGTACCCGTCGGTCGGGCTTTGTATCGCAGGTGAGGGGAGGGAGTGGCGCAAGCTCGAGCGCATGGTTCGCAAACTCAAGCTCAAAGACCATGTGCTCTTCCTCGGGCATCGAAGCGATGCGCGTGCGCTCATGGGGAGCGCTCAGGCGTTCATCCAGGCAAGTGCGTACGAAGGCTACGGCCGTACGCTCGTTGAGGCGGCACTCGCGAAGGTACCGATCATCACGACCGATGTCGGCATCGTCGGCGAGGTGTTCAAGGGGTACGAAGACGTGCTTGCGGTACCGGTGGCCGACCCGACCGCTCTCGCGCTTGCGATCGCTGGTCTTCTCGAAGATGGTGCCGTGCGTATCGAGTTCCCGCTTCATGCTGAGGCTGCCGCACGCGAGCATCTCGAGAGTATCGGCGACCTCCCGTCGCGCATCGCCGAGGATTTCTCAGAGACACTGCAAAGGGCGTAACCTCCATTTCCTCACCCTGGTTATCCAAGGTATAGTGCGCTTAATATGACGATTGGCTTCATCGGGCAGGGTTTCATAGGGAAGAACTACGCGGACGATTTCGAGGCGCGTGGCCATATGGTCGTGCGCTACGCGCTCGAGGAGCCGTACGTGCAGAACGTTGATGCTATCCGCGAGTGCGACATCGTCTTTATCGCCGTCCCGACACCAACGACGCCTGAGGGATTCAGTACGGAAATTCTCGAGGACGCGCTTACGCATGTGGGCGCAGGGAAGATCGCAGTCATCAAGTCGACCGTGCTGCCAGGTACCACCCGACGCCTTCAAGAAAAGCACTCGGGTCTCACGATTCTCATGTCTCCAGAATTCCTGAGTGAAGCGACCGCAGCGTACGACGCGGCACATCCGTTCTCGAACATCGTCGGACTGCCTGTTGATGATGAGGTGCACCAGAAGGCAGCAGAAGCGGTGCATGCGCTCCTGCCGGCTGCACCCTACGCGACGATGTGTACGAGCGATCAGGCAGAGCTCATCAAGTACGCGCACAACGTGAGCGGCTATACGCAGATCGTCACGTTCAATATGCTTTACGAACTCTCGCAGTCTCTCGGGGCCGATTGGGCCCCGATCGAGCAAGCGCTCGATGCCGATCCGATGATATCGAGACGATATGCGCACCCGCTTCACAAGAGCGGTCGCGGTGCGGGCGGTCACTGCTTCATAAAGGATTTCGCGGCGTTGCGCGGTCTCTATGAGCAGGTGGTCAATGATCCGGCGGGGAAGGCGGCGCTTGTCGCATTCGAAAAGAAGAATATCGAGCTCCTCCGTAATACGCATAAGGATCTCGATCTGTTGCGTGGCGTATACGGAGATGACGTGCCAGACGCATGAAGCTTCTCATTACCACACAGGCAGTAGACCAGAACGATCCAGCGCTCGCGTTCTTTTTGCAGTGGGTGAGCGAGTTCGCTAAACATTGCGAACAGGTCACTGTCGTGTGCCTACGAGAGGGAAAGTACACGCTTCCGGATAATGTTCGCGTAGTCTGCATCGATCCGAGCCGTCGTTCCTCACGCATCAGTCGTGCAATACGCTTTATTTCGTTCATGTTCCGTGAACGCGCATCGTACGACACCGTGTTCGTGCATATGAATCCCGAGTACCTCGTACTCGGTGGTTGGTACTGGCGCTTGAGGGGTATCCGGAGCGGCCTGTGGTATACGCACCGGAGCGTCGACCTGAAGCTCCGTATCGCGACCCTTTTCGCAAACATCGTATTCACGGCATCTCCCGAAGGATTCCGCCTGAAGAACGACAAAGTCTGTGCCATGGGGCACGGTATCGATACGGACCGATTCCATCGAGAGATCTCTGATCTCAAGCTGCACAAGCCACTCAACCTGCTCTGTGTCGGGCGCATTACGCCTATCAAGGATCAGAAGACCGCCGTCGAGGCACTCGCGCTCTTGAAAAAAGAAGGTGTCGACGTGCATCTTACGTTCATCGGCGTGCCAAGCGCGGTGGGTGATGATGCGTACGCACACGAGGTCAAGGAATTGATCGCGCAAAAAGGGCTCGAAGGGCAGGTGACCTTTGCCGGTGCCGTGACGTATGACGACATGCCGAAACAGTATGAGAACATGGATTTTTCCCTCAATCTTTGTCCGACAGGAGGACTCGACAAGGTCGTGTTCGAGTCAATGGCAGCAGGCGTACCGACGCTCGTCGCCAATACCGCATTCGCGAATCTTTTCGGGCCGTATAAAGATCTACTTGTGTTCCGGCATGGTAATGCTCGCGATCTTGCGATGAAAATAGAAGCGATTGCCCGCTTGAGCGAGGAGAGTTTGCGCGATATCCGCATTGAGCTTGGCCGTACCGTGTGGGGGAAAGCTGATGTCAGCGCGTTAGTGACGAGCATTGTACAATACCTCATATGAAGCAGGTCGACCGTGGTGCCTATGCGTTCGAATGTTATAGCGGCGAGGATCGTTTCGCGAGTTATTATGTACAGCTTCGCGAAGTGTTTGCATGTGCACCATCCTCTGTACTGGAGGTCGGTACCGGAGAGCATGTGCTGGGGAATTATTTGAAGAACAACACGGACATCGCTTACACGTCGCTAGATATCGCCGAAGATCTCTCTCCAGATATCGTCGGTGATGTCCGGAAGCTCCCGTTCCCCGACAATTCGTTCGATGTCGCCTGTGCCTTCGAGGTGCTCGAACATCTGCCGTTCGATGATTTCGAGCAGGCAATCGGCGAACTCATGCGCGTATCGAAGAAGCAAGTCATCATAAGTCTCCCGCACTTTGGCCCCCCGATTAAATTTCTTCTCAAGGTTCCGTTTTTCCCCGAGGCCCGTTTTGCCTTCAAGATCCCGTTTCCGCGCAAACATATGTTCAATGGCCAGCACTACTGGGAGATAGGGAAGCGTGGCTATCCAGCGCACCGCATCCGAGCTATCCTTGCGCGTTTCGGGACACTACGGAAGGAGTTTACGCCATTCGGAAATCAGTACCACCACTTTTTTGTTCTTGAAAAGAATCATGCGTAGTTGGTTTAAAAATATCGTTTTCGGCCTTCTTCCGAAGGCTCGACTCAAGGAAGACGAGGCAATCATTCTTATGTATCATTCGATAGGCGATCGAAAGGATTATTTCTCATCTGTGTCAAAAAAGTCTTTCGTTCAGCAGATGGAATATCTGCATGCGGCAGGTATTCCGGTAATTTCGCTTCCCGAACTCATTCGGCGTCTGAAGGATGGGCAACTGCTCGGTGGCGCCGTGGTCATTACGTTTGACGATGGATATGAAGATAATTATCTAGCCGCGTTTCCCGTACTCAAACGATTTAATTTTCCCGCCACGATCTTCCTTACGACCGATCTTATCGGGAAGGAAGATAAACGTAATCTTAGCCGTTTGAACGGCGAACAAACACGAGAAATGGCGCAATCGGGTTTGATTTATTTCGAACCCCACACGAGGTCGCATCCGCGGCTTTCGCAGCTACCTGAAGATGAGGTCCGAGAAGAAATAGTAGGCTCGAAAAAAGCCGTTGAAGAGCTGACGGGGAAGACGTGCAGCTCGTTTGCCTATCCGTATGGGGATTACAACCACGTTGCGAAGAGATTGGTGGAAGAAATTGGTTTCGAGGCTGCCTGTACGGTGAAAGAAGGATTAATCCATCACGAGACGGACCCATTCCTTCTCAACCGGAATTCGATAGACCGCTCAACTTCATTCGTGCAATTTCGCGCAAAGGTCTCGAGGGGGATTTATATGTATGAGAAACTTAAGGTATGGAACTAGCTTTTCTCGCGCAGCAGACATTAGATGGTAAGACTATCGGTAGAGCGCTCTTCAATGCGCAAGTAAAACGTCATATGCGTGGTTTGTCTGGCAACACGCTCGATCTTGCCAGTGGCGGTTCGGCGGGGTATCTACGCTACGCCCAGAGAGGGCTTCATGTTTTACGAACCGATGTGCATGACGGGGATGGAATAGATATGGTGGTCGATATAGATCAAAGATTGCCATTCCACGACGGCGAATTCGATCATGTGCTCCTTTTCAATGCTTTGTACGCAATAAAGGATCCAAATCGCCTCCTCAAGGAGATGCGTCGTGTCGTACGAATTGGCGGATCGGTGCTCGTAGCCTCCCCTTTTCTGAGTAATGAGATGCCAGAACCTCATGACTATAGACGGCTTACTTCCGAAGGACTCAGGGAATTGTTCGATGAAGTCGGATATTTGACCATACAAATCATCCCATACGGCGAACGTTTTTCGGTCATGGCGAATCTCCTGCATCCTTTTCTGATGTTTAATATCGTACGTTTGCCGATTTATCTACTCGCGTACGTGCTTGATGCTTGTATCCCTGAGAAAACTCGCACACTGCACCCGGCTCCTATCGGATATTTCTGCATACTCAAGAAGTGATCATGGTAAAGATTCTCTATATCGCCAACATACGTTTACCGACCGAGAAGGCGCACGGTATACAGATCATGAAGATGTGTGAAGCGCTCGCGAAGGCAGGAGCATCAGTCGAACTCGTAATCCCTACACGCAAGAACGCTATACAAGACGATCCGTTCTCGTATTATGCCGTACCAGCCACATTCCGAATCGTACGTCTGCCAATTATTAACCTGCTCGCTTGGGGTCCTTTAGGGTATCTCGTCTCCCTTGCTTGGTTTCTGCAAAGCGCACGCCGTCACGCAGAGCGATATCCAGGAGCATGTGTGTATACGCGCGAGCCGCTCGCCGCTCTCTTTATCCCAGATACCACGATTGAGGTGCATGTGCGTTCGAGCTCTCGTATCGCGCGATATGCGATCCGCAAAGCAAGGAATATCGTAACGATAACCGAAGGCCTGAAACAAGCACTCGTGGACGATGGTGTTCCCGAAGGGAAAATAACGGTCTTGGCCGACGCGGTCGATATCGGGCTTTTCGATACTTCTCTCACGAAAGCTGAGGCTCGGCATCAGACCAGGCTTCCTGCTGAGGGAAAGATCGCATTGTATGCCGGTAGCTTCTCGCTCTATTCATGGAAGGGACTCGATACGTTTATCGCGGCTGCACGACAGCATCCCGAAATCCTGTTCGTATGCGTTGGTGGCACTGCAGAGGAGGCGGCACGGGTCGGCGGAAGATTGTCTTCGAACGTACGATGCATCGGTAAGGTGTCCTATGCTGAAGTGCCTCGTTACCTTCGCGCAGCAGACGTGCTCGTATTGCCGAACAAGCCGGGGGATACGGTATCAGAGCGGTACACGTCGCCTTTGAAGCTCTTCGAATATCTTGCAAGCGGCACGCCGATGGTGGCTTCAGACCTCCCAAGCATACGCGAGATAGTGAGTGAGAAAGAAGCGACATTGTTTATTCCGGGCGATTCCCAAGCGCTTGCTCAGGCGATAATCAGCGTATTTGCCGATCGGGAGAGTGCAGCGGTACGCGCATCTGCAGGGAAAGAAAAAATGGAGAAGTATACTTGGGATGTGCGCGCAGCGCGTGTACTCGCTCTTCTCAAGAATTGATAACCTATGTTTAAACGACCCTGGGAAAGTTTCTTCGATGAACGGATAGGACGCATGTGCGCGACGTCTTCTCGCGTGCTTGATATCGGCGCCGGCTTGCGTATCTCTAAAGAATACGGGAACCGTGAAGATCCGACACGCGCATGGATAGGAGATATCGTGCAATCACGGAAGGTCGACTACGTGGTGTTGGATTACGTCGACACGTATCATCCGCATATTGTGGGGGACATACAGGATCTGCCTCTTCCCGACGACTCCGAAGAGAACATTGTTTGTCTCGCGGTCCTCGAGCATGTTGAGAACCCATTCAAATCGTTTGCAGAGCTCCATCGTGTCCTCAAGCCAGGAGGGAAGTGCCTTCTCTATGTCCCATTCCTGTTCTATTACCATGCCGAAGGAACGTACTACAAGGATTATTGGCGCTTTACTCCCGACTCATTGAGCACGCTCACGAAGCCGTTCTCGACGATGGAGTTGGCGAGCGTGCGCGGCGCATTCGAGACGCTCGTACGGCTCTCGCCATTGGGGCGATGGAATTTCTTCCTCGATATGGCTTTCTTACTGGATAAAATGACAGGGAAACTCGCTTCTAAACAAGTAAGCGGCTATTACGTATGGCTCGTCAAATGATGCTACGGATGCATGTGTGGTACACTTCGCTCACTACGAGCTGGCGCGCATTTTTGCATCAGGTAACCCATGTCTATCCTTAAACGATTCGTCGAGAAGGTCAGAGAGAGCGTATTTCTCTCCTCAAAGCTTGGCGCGTCGCTCAGCACCAAGATCCTTTTATTCATCCTTGTCTGGTGGTTTCCGTTACGCCGTGTTCTTAAGCTCCGAGCGCGAGCAACCGCGGTAAAGCTCAAGGCCCAAAGTGGGCAACAGTTCTTCTTTACGCTTAAGGACAGCACCGACGTAGCCGTACTTCGTGAAGTGTTTCTTGACGGGGAATATGTCGTGTCGCTCGAAGCTGAACCGAAGGTCATTTTCGACATAGGGAGCAACATAGGCGCTTCGGTCATCTATCTACATCTCAAATACCCATCCGCGAAAATTTACGCCTTCGAACCGAATCCGTATATCTTCGATCGTTTGCGTGAGAATACCCGTCAGTTCTCGGGAATCGAGATCTTCCCCTATGCCGTTTCTGATACGGACGGGACTATCGAATTTTTCGCATACCCCGACAGCCATCTGTCCTCATCGGTGATACAAAGGACGGAAGGACAAAAGCCGATCTCAGTTCCTTCCCGTTCTCTCAGTTCACTCATGCGTGAATTATCGGTAGCGCATGTTGATCTCATGAAATTTGATATAGAAGGGGGAGAGGGGCGCATGCTGCGCGACACAGAAGGGCTTAGTAAGATCGGTGCGCTCATCGGCGAGGTGCATTTCGATCTGATGGATGACACCAAAGAGTCGTTTGAGAAGCTTCTCTCGGGTTTTGACGCGACCTATCGGCCGATAAAACCGACTCGTGGTATCGTGACAGCACGCAGCCTTTATTGACGATATGAGATTTTTTCGGAAGATTCACGAAGTCGATTCCTGGGTTATGCTCAGGATACGTACGCGTTATTGGCGTCTTGTGTTCAGCAGTTTTGGAAGAAGATCAGCAGTGCTTGGTCGAATCACCGTCGTCGGCCCGAGTCGTGTTCGCATCGGGGACCATGTAACCCTAAATGAGGGCGTGATTATAAACGCGCAGCAGTCTCTCGACATCGGAAATCATGTCGCAATCTCTCCGGGAGCGATGCTCCTTACAGGAGGTCTCGTGTTTGAAGGCCGAATGCGCACCGACCGGCCACATGAACATAAGCCCATCGTCATCCGAGACGGTGCATGGATATGCGCGGGCGCGATTGTGCTTGGAGGGGTGACAGTTGGGGAAGATTCTATCGTGGCCGCTGGCGCGGTGGTTCGCGAGGACGTGCCACCTCGGACACTGGTCGGTGGAGTACCCGCTCGCCCCATCAAAAGTCTGAATATTGAAACGGTATGAGTACGAATTCTAGTGTCGGATATAACGAAGAGTACGCACGGTCGGTGGCCGAAACGGAGAAGTACTGGCAAGAGGCAGGGAAAAGGATTGATTGGATTCGCCCGTACTCAAAAGCGGACGGATCTTCTTATGCGGGGAACGTGCAGATCAAGTGGTATGAAGATGGGACTCTTAATGTCGCTAACAACTGTGTAGATCGGCATGCGCGCGTACGACCCGATGCCCCAGCAATCATCTGGGTCGCGGATTCTGAAGGAGAGTCCCTTGTTATTTCCTACGAAGATCTGAGGAAGAATGTAAACAGGTTTGCCAACGTCCTGCGGATGCAGGGTGTAAAAAAAGGAGATCGCGTAACGTTATACATGCCTATGATCCCTAAGGCAGCGTATGCCATGCTTGCCTGCGCACGCATAGGGGCGGTCCATTCAGTCGTATTCGCCGGGTTTTCTGCCGAGAGTCTTGCTAATCGTATTGTTGACGCCGAGTCCCATTTCATCATTACCGCTGATGAGGGTCGCCGCGGAGGGAAACGCATCCCGCTCAAGGAAACAGTCGATGAAGCGCTCAGGATTGCACGAATGGACGCGAAGGTGTTGGTCGTGAAGCACACGGGCGGGGATGTCAGTTTTTCGGAAAGACGCGATGTGTGGCTACATGATGTATGGGGGACTGTAGGTACAGAATGCGAGTCTGAGGAAATGTCCGCCGAGGACCCGTTTTTCATATTGTATACGTCCGGCTCTACCGGGAAACCGAAAGGGTTGGTTCACACAACCGGAGGATACCTCGTATATGCGTCTATGACGCACGAGCGTATCTTCGCCTATCAGCCCGGGGAAGTGTATTGGTGTACGGCGGATATCGGTTGGATTACCGGACATAGCTATTTAGTGTATGGTCCGCTCGCAAACGGGGCGACGACGCTTATGTTCGAAGGTGTACCGAATCAGCCGACGCCGAAACGTATATGGGACATCGTTGATGAATGGAACGTTTCCGTGCTCTATACCGCACCGACGCTTATCCGTTCTCTCATGGCGGCTGGAGATCGTTGGCTCGAAGGAACGAGTCGAAAATCTCTCCGTATGCTCGGCACGGTCGGCGAGCCAATAAATCCTGAGGCGTGGCGCTGGTACTACGAGAAAGTCGGCGACTCGCGTTGCCCGATTGCTGATACCTGGTGGCAGACGGAAACAGGAGGTGTACTCATAACCCCATTACCTGATACTGCGCCGCTGAAGCCAGGTGCCGCGATGAAGCCGTTTTTCGGGATAATCCCGGATATCGTTGATGAGAACGGAGAGAGTGTACCACAGGGAACCCAGGGGAGGCTTTTGATACGAAGAAGCTGGCCGGGACAAGCACGTACGATACATGGTGACCATGCTCGCTTTATGGAGACATACTTTTCTGCTGTCCCCGGTGCGTATCTGACGGGAGACGGTGCGCATCGCGATGTCGACGGAGATTACTGGATAATCGGAAGAGTAGATGATGTCGTGAACGTCTCGGGACATCGTTTCGGCACGGCCGAAATCGAGTCAGCGCTAGTAGCGCACCCTGCCGTCGCTGAGGCCGCTGTGATTGGCGTCCCGCATCCTATAAAGGGTCAGAGCTTGTTCTGCTTCGTCATTCTCCGTGATGGATACCAAGACGACGAGGGGCTTATTGCTCAATTGAAACAGCAAGTACGAGCCGATATAGGCGCTATCGCGGTTCCAGATGATGTCGTTTGTGTCCCGGGCCTTCCCAAGACGCGTTCCGGGAAGATTATGCGCCGCATATTACGGAAATTGGTCGCAAGAGAAGATGATTTGGGCGATGTCTCGACGCTTGTCGATCCTCGTATCATCGAGGAGATCAAAACAGCATTGTCACTTAATCGGCAAGTTTAGCAAACTGCCAGAGGGAGAGTAGAGCGCTAGTCGCCCGGAACAATCCTTGGGCTGCAATCGCGCCGGCCACTCCGTAGAAATATACGAGCGGGCCTACCGAAACGATGAGTACGAGTGAGCCGATGTTCGTGATCAGGTACAGGGCGCGTGTTTTCTGATGTGCCTGGAGCACACTGGTGAGAATCGCGGTGATTCCGGTGAGGATTATGATAGGCGCGTACCACTGGGAGTAGGAGACGGCGCTCGTGTATACAGGGAAAAGCACCTTAAAGAGGTAGGGTGCAGCGAATATGTAGAGAACGCTCACGATGGTTATGCCGAGCGTGAGAATAGATAGTCGTCGCCAGAGCGAAGCACGTATTTCTCCGATAGGTCGAGCAGCGAATTTAGGCAACGAAAGCGATGCGGCATTCTTCGCGAGTGTCTTGATCTGCTCGGGTATGGCGATGGCGTACGCGTAGACCGCGAGCGAAGCCGGGCCAAGAAGCGTAAACACGACGATGCTGTCTATACGATCAGCGAGCGTCGCGACGAACGTCATGATACTCAGGTGGGTACCGTAGGTGAACGTCTTCGGGTCGGTCGCGTCGTTGCGTACTTGTTTCTTAGCGAGCAAATAGAACGCGATGCTTACCAACGCAGCCGTAAGAAAGTATGTAAGAACGAAGAGAATGGCGCGGTTCGTAAAGAACAGCACAATGATGAGTGCTGCGGCGGACAGGAATGAACCGATGATGTTATAGATGCTGCTTCGTGCGAACTGTTTCTTGCCCAATAGAAAAGCATTGAAAAGTGAGAAGCTGTTCGTGAAAGGTAAGAAAAAAGCAACAAGGAGGAGAGCTATACCAAGAAAAGCGTTCTTGGCGACGAATAGATAGTACAGAGCGGTAGCTAGAGACAAGAGAATGACACCTCCGCTCCAACGGAGACTCAGTCGGAGGCCTTGCTTAAGAGACCCTTCATAGTCACGCGCAACTGCCCGAGTAATAGCAGTGCTGAGGCCAGTCAAGGAGAAGGCACCAAATATGGCGGCCAAAGATAAAACGTATTTATAGTTTCCGTACGCGTCTTGGCTTGCTAGGTGGCCGAACGCCACAGCAAGGAGAAGTGCGAAAAATGATCCAGAAACCTGTTCGAGCACGAGCCAAAAGCCGCCACGGGATAGGTAGACCATGTCGGTCTTTGTATATTTTTCGCTCCAGCGGAGGAAGCGATAGAAACGGCTCTGGGAGTCCATGACTGTATATGAAGTATAACCGCCCAAGTTATCCCAGGGTAGCGTGGTTGTCCTTCTTGCCGGGAGAGGTATACTTACAGGCGTTATTCCTAAGTAACCAATATAAGGATTTCCTATGAAGGATTACATGAAAGTGATAGGTGGGGCAGCAGTTGCCGCAGCGCTCGCTGGCGCGCCGCTCGTTGCGCTCGCTGAGGACAATGGCGGAGATAGCGCGCAAGTAGAGGTGCAGACGACGGGTGCGACGGCTCCGACGGAGGTTCAGAAGATGAACCGCGAGCATGCGCGCGAAGTCGCTCAGCAGATACGTGAGCAGGCAAAGAGCCGCGCTGAAGACATGCGCGCTTCTTCGACCGATGGGACTGACGAAGCATCCATGAACGAAGATATGGAGCAGGAGGATATGCCTGATTTCCGCGAGAATGAGAATGTCTCTGCGGCTCGGTCATTTGAAGATCTCAAGAACAAGATCGAGATGCGCAAGCACGAGCTCGAGCAGGAGCTTGCAAGCAGCACCGAGAAGGAACACGGGGTAGTGGCGAATGCCAACCCGGTCCGCCTCGCGGTCCATACCCTCCTCGCCTCAAAGGACCTCCTGGGCGGCATCGGTAGCCAGGTCTCTGAGATCGCCAAGCACATGAACGACTCGGTGGCCTCGACGACGGCGGCAGAGGAACAGATCCAGTCGCGCGGGTTCTTGAAGCGCCTTTTCTTCGGAGGCGACAAGGCCGCAGCGAACGCGATCGATAATGCCGTAGAGCAGAACCAGCAGCACATCGATGAGCTCACGAATGCTCTCAATCAGGCGAACGTCTCAGCGGAACTGAAGGCGACGCTCGAGGCACAGATTGCAGCGCTCAAGGATGCTCAGGAACATCTTCAGGAAGTTGCACAGAAGGAGCAGCGCACCTGGGGTATCTTCAGCTGGCGTTTCTAGCCGGAGCTTCTCTTACGAGATAAAGAGCCGCCCCGCGCTTCGCGCGGGGCGGCTCTTTTCGAGTGTGGTATAGTCTCTGCATCATGCAGGAGACCGGTACGGCCAAAGGGATCGCGCGATGGATCGCGCTTGCGGCACTCTTCCTTATCCCGTTTGCGCCGCTCGTCGTCGCGGACACGTTCTTCTTCCCGTTCATTACCGGCAAGGCTTTTTATATCCGCGTGCTTATCGAGATCGCGGTCTCGGCTTGGGCTGTCCTTGCGTTCCTTGATAAAGAATACCGGCCGCGTTTCTCGTGGGCGGGCGTCGCGGTCGTCGCATTCGTCGCCTGGATGGGGTTCGCTGACCTCTTCGCCCTGAACGTCGCAAAGGCTTTCTGGAGCAATTTCGAGCGCATGGAGGGGTGGGTGTTCCTCGTGCACCTGCTCGGCTTCTTCTTCGCGGCAAGCGCGGTACTGCGAGCTGAGAAGAAGTGGCGCGCGTGGTTCCTCACGTCGCTTGGCGTCTCGCTCGTTGTCGTAGGCTACGCGCTCCTTCAGCTTGATGGAGCACTCGCGATCCATCAGGGCTCGACACGTATCGACGCGACCTTGGGCAACTCCGCCTACCTTGCGATCTACTTCCTCTTCAACGTGTTTATCGCGCTCTGGCTCGCGCTTACCGAGCGCCGCGCCTGGCTCAAATGGGCGCTTCTCGCGCTCGCGCTTCTCGAGGGCGTGCTCATCTTCTTTACCGAGACGCGCGGTACCGTGCTCGGTCTGGTCGGCGCGCTCGCGCTTGCGGCCGCGCTCACCGCATTTACGGCAGGGAAGCGCGCTCGCCAATGGGCCGCGCTTGCCCTTACCGCGATCATCATTCTCGCCGGTGGTTTCTATCTCGCGCGCCAATCGTCATTCGTGCAGGACAATCATGTGCTGCAGCGTATCGCTTCCATCTCGCTCGCTGATGGGCAGGTGCGCTTCACGATCTGGCATATGGCCTACGAAGGGATGCTGGAGCGTCCGATCCTCGGCTGGGGGCAGGAGGGTTTCAATTACGTCTTCAACAAGTATTATGACCCGTCCCTCTACAATCAGGAACCATGGTTCGACCGCGCCCATAACGCTTTCATCGATTGGCTCATGGCGGGCGGCATCCCGGCGCTCATGCTCTACCTCTCGCTTTTCGGTGCTGCGGTAGCGCTGCTCTGGAGGAGCTCGGAGCTTTCGCGTCCGGAGCGCATCGCGCTCACGGCCGCGCTTGCGGGCTATGCGGTGCATAATTTCTTCATCTTCGACAATCTCTACTCCTACATCTATTTCTTCGCGATCCTCGCGCTCATCGATTCGCAGGTCGCACGTCCTATAGCGCGTCTTGAGCAGCTTCCTCAGCTTGGAGCGGAAGAGGGTATGACCTATGCGCTCCCGATGGCTGCCGCACTCGCGTTCGTGCTCGTCTGGGTGGTCAATGTGCCAGGCATGCAGGCTGCAACGAAGCTTATCGTGGCGCTTTCGCCTGCAACCGGCACGACAGGGAACATTGCCGCGTTCGAAGACCTTGCTGCGCACCCGTCGTTTGCCGCGCAAGAGATCCGCGAGCAGATCGTCTCGTTCGCCATAGCGACGGTCCAGGGCTCGTCTGCGACGAATGAGGAGAAGCAGCGGGCAGCAGCACTCGCCGTGCAGGAGATGCAGAAACAGGTTGCCGCGTATCCGCTTGATGCACGCGGCCGTCTTGAGCTTGCGCTTGCGTATCGCATCGCAGGGGATACGGAGCATTCTCTCAAGGAGTTCGAAGCTGCGGCGGAACTCTCGCCGAATAAGGAACAGATATGGGTTCAGATGGGTCTTCTTGCTTGGAATACCGGGAACATCGAACGGACGCAATCAGCATTCAACGCCGCCTATACGCTCGGACCGCAATTTGAAAACCTCGCGGCCTATGCCGCCGCGGGCGATATAGTCGCCGGTGATATTAAGGACGCGGATAAGATCCTTACCGATGTATACGGCACGACGCTCGTCGATAACGATATCCTCGCTTCAGCGTACTATCGTACGAAGAATTGGCCGCGGCTTATCGCGACCTGGAAGCTGCGCGCCGATAAGCCCGATGCGACGCCGAATGATTGGTTCGGCCTTGCTGCGGCGTATTACGCATCAGGCGACATGACGATGACCGTCCGTACGCTCCGTGAGACGTCCGCACGCTTCCCTGAAGCGGCAAGCGCGAGCGAAGAAGCCATCTCACAGATACGCGCCGCGACGGGCCGATGACAGTAGCGGAGAACGTCATACTTGCACCCTATACGACCTTCGGGATCGGCGGTCCTGCCGCAGCGTATCTCGAGGTACGTACTGACGATGAGATAAAGGCCGCGCTCGCGTATGCTCGCGAGCGCGGCCTTTGCGTACGCGTGCTCGGTGCGGGGAGCAACCTGCTCGTTCCTGATGAGGGCATCAAGGCGGTCGTGCTCCGTATCGTGCCAGATGAAGTCTCGTTTGAAGAGAAGGACAGCGAGACGCTTCTCATCACGAGCGCAGGACTCCCTTGGGAACGGGCTGTAGATGCTGCTGCCTCCGAGGGGCTCTACGGCATCGAACTCCTTGCAGGTATCCCGGGGACGATAGGCGGCGGAGCCGTGCAGAACATCGGCGCGTACGGTGCCGAGCTTTCAGCCGTGTTTGCCTATGCGGACACGATCGACCTGAGAAGCGGGGAGCGTCGCCGAGTGTCGCGTGAGGAGGCTGCGTACGGATACCGCACGTCATATTTCAAGAATCACCGGGAACTCATCATCACGCGCGTCGCGCTCGGGCTCTCGCGTACGCCGCGCAGCGCTCCTGACTATCCGGATATAGCGCGCGCACGTGAGACGGGCGTCCCGCTCGGCACGCCGCGCGAGATAGCAAGCGCCGTGCGACAGATCCGCAGAGCGAAGTTCCCGCGTCTTGAAGAAGAGGGCACGGCAGGCTCGTTCTTCAAGAATCTTGTCGTACGAGAGACGCAAGCTGCAGCGCTTAAGGAGCGTTTCCCTGAGCTCCCGGTCTTTCCGCAAGAGGATGGGATGGCGAAAGTGTCGCTTGCATGGATTCTCGATCATGCGCTCGGTCTCAAAGGGTACGCGATAGGAGCGGCACGTCTCTTTGAGAAGCAGCCGCTCGTGCTCGTCGCGCGACGTGGCGCATCATCTGCTGATGTCGATCTCCTTGCGCGCGACGTGCAAGCGCGCGTGCATGCCGCGACCGGCATCATGATCGAACGTGAAGTCGAGACGTTTGCATGCGATGCGTCATAAAAATTTTTCTGAAAATTTTTTCGTGAGTTATCCACACATATTTATTTTTTGATACATAAAAAGTTTTTTTACGCGCAATAATATTGTGTAGAACATTTGTGTATGAAAATATTTCACGCGCAGATGGGTCGACATATAAACCAACACTTCTAATTCACCACCACCATGGCAACGAAGAAGCGCAAGGCAGTCAAGAAGACCGCAAAGAAGGCAGTCAAGAAGGCAGCCAAGAAGGCCGTCAAGAAGACCGCAAAGAAGGCAGTCAAGAAGGTTGCGAAGAAGCGCAAGGCAGCAAAGAAGCGCGCATAAGCTTCAAAAGAAAAATCCCGCTTCGGCGGGATTTTTCTTTTTAGGCGGAGAAAGCTTTCCGTGGTATAGTGCAAGTCCATGTTCAGTCTCTCTGCTCTCTTTTCTAAGAATCAATCCGCGGCCTTCCTGAAGGCCGCGGCGCCTACGGTGGCGAAGGCGAACGCCTTTTCCGAAGAGCTCAAAGAGCTCTCGGATGCGGAAGTCCGCGCGCGTTTTTCCGAAGTCCGTTCCCGCGCTCTTGCGGCAGGCGGCGCGTCGAAGGATGACTTGCCGCTTGTCTTCGCGCTTACGCGCGAAGCGTCGCGCCGCACGCTCCGCCAACCGCATTTCGACGTGCAGTTCCTGGGCGGTCTCGCGCTCCTTGAGGGAAAGATCGCCGAGATGCGTACCGGCGAAGGCAAGACGCTTGTCGCGACATTACCTGCCACTTTCCATGCTCTGGCAGGGAAGGGCGTGCACGTCGTCACGGTAAACGACTATCTCGCTCGTCGCGACAGCGCGTGGATGGGGCAGGTCTACGATTTCCTCGGGCTTACGGTGGGCGTGGTCACGAGCTCGGGAAATTTCCTGTACGACGCCTCGCATGTCGCCAAAGAAGAGGACGCCGAGCGTGACGCAGAAGGCTCCTTCAAGGTCTTCTATGATTTCCTGCGCCCGGCGGGGAAGAAGGAGGCGTATGCTGCCGATATCACCTACGTCACGAACAACGAGCTCGGTTTCGACTACCTGCGTGACAATACCGCCTACGACCTTTCTCAGATCGTCCAGCGTGGACACCATTTCGCAATCATCGATGAAGTCGACTCTATCCTGATCGACGAAGCGCGTACCCCGCTTATCATCAGCGGCCCTTCGGGCGACTCGGAGAAGCTCTACGAGCGCTTCGCCGATATCGTCCGCTCCCTGAAGGAAGGAGATCACTATACGGTCGACGAGAAACAGAAGGCGGTCCAGCTTACCGAAGACGGCATCCGTGCCGCTGAGAAGGCGCTCGGCCTCGAAAATCTCTACGCAGAGGGCGGCATGAAATACGCGCATCATCTTGAGACGGCCGTGCGCGCCCAAGCGCTTTTCCATAAAGATAAGGAGTACATCGTCCGCAACGGCGAAATCATCATCGTCGACGAGTTTACCGGGCGCTTGCAGCCTGGCCGTCGTTGGTCGGAAGGACTCCATCAGGCGGTCGAAGCCAAAGAACGTGTCGAGGTAAAAGAGGAGACCCGTACCTACGCGACCGTCACGTTCCAGAACCTGTTCCGCATGTATGAGAAGCTCGCGGGCATGACCGGTACCGCGCTGTCTTCCGAGGAAGAGTTCTTCACCGTATACGGACTCGAAGTCGTCGTCGTTCCCACGAATCGTGCGGTGTCGCGCAAGGACTTCGACGATCTCATCTTCCAGACCGCTGCGGGGAAATATCGTGCCGTCGCGCGCGCGGTGAAGGAGCGCTACGAGAAAGGACAGCCGGTCCTTGTCGGTACCGTCTCGATCGAAGATAACGAGATCGTGAGCTCCTTCCTCACGCAAGCGGGAGTCCCGCACGAGGTGCTGAACGCAAAGAACCACGAGCGCGAAGGCGAGATCATCGCGGATGCCGGCGGGGCAGGGAAGGTTACGGTCGCGACGAACCTTGCCGGTCGCGGTGTCGACATCAAGCTCGGCGGCGCGCTCGCGACGGAAGAGTCGCGTGCGGACGTGCTTTCTCGCGGCGGCCTGTCGGTCATCGGTACCGAGCGGCATGATGCGCGACGCATCGACAATCAGCTGCGCGGCCGCGCAGGTCGTCAGGGCGATCCCGGCGAGACGAGATTCTACGTCTCTCTCGAAGATAAGCTCATGCGCGTCTTCGCTGCGGATACCTTGAAGAAAGTCATGGGACGTTTCGGCATCCCTGAGGACGAGCCTATCGAGAGCGCGATGATCACACGGTCCCTGGAGACCGCGCAAAGCCGTATCGAAGGCTTCAATTTCGATGCGCGCAAGCAGGTGCTCGCGTATGACGACGTGATGAACACCCAACGTCTTGCCATATATAAGGAGCGCCGTACCGCACTCGAGGGCGACGCGGAGACGCTTGAAGCGCTCGTACGCTCCTATATCGGGGGAAACGAGGATGCAGTGATGCTTTTTGAAGCGAAAAAGAGCGTGCTCGGCGAATCGTTCGTCCCGCTCTTGCGCCACCTCCTCTTGCAGATCATCGACCTCTTCTGGCTCGAACACCTCGAGACCATGGACTACCTGCGTCGTTCCGTCTCGCTCCGCGCATATGGCCAACGTGACCCGCTTATCGAGTACCGTCGCGAAGGCCTTTCACGTTTCCGGACGCTTGAAATGAACATCGCTTCGGCGGTCGTCGAAGCGTTGCCGCGCCTCGCGAACATGCAGGATGCAAACATCAGGGCGGAAGAGGAGAAGACACGAGCTGCGATCATGGCAGCAGGGAAGGAGGCAGGGGCTGCTCCGGCTCGTGCGGCCAAGACGCATGGGCGTAACGACACGGTAACCATCCGTAAAGGAGAAGAGACGAAAGAGTTGAAATTCAAGAAAGCAGAACCGCTCCTTAAGGATGGGTGGGTAATCGTCGAATCGAACTGATATGGCATTTGTCGATGAGGCGCGAGTACATGCGGAAGCAGGAAAGGGTGGCGATGGGGTCATCCGGTGGCTTCGTACCAAAGAGACCGCACGCGGCGGACCGTCGGGTGGCGATGGCGGGAACGGCGGCGACGTCGTGATGGTCGGCGTACGCGACCTTGCAGCTCTTGCGCACTATCGATACGAAAAGAAATTCCGTGCAGAGAACGGTGAGGCGGGACGGAACGAACTGCAGCATGGGGCTAACGGCAAAGATGTCGAGCTCAAGGTCCCGGTCGGGACGGTTGCGCGAGTCGTCGATACGGGCGAAGAGTACGAGATCACAAAAGAGGATGAACGAATCGTCCTCTTCAAAGGGGGGCGTGGCGGTCTCGGCAACGCACAGTTCAAAAGCTCGACCAACCAGAATCCGTTCCAGCAGACGCCGGGGAAGCCCGGGGAAGCGGGGGACGTCGAATTCACGCTCAAGATCATCGCTGACGTCGGTTTCGTAGGGCTCCCGAATGCCGGTAAGTCATCGCTCCTGAACGCGCTCACTCGAGCAAAATCGAAGATCGGCGACTACCCGTTTACGACACTCGAACCGAACCTCGGTGATTTTTATGGATATATCCTTGCTGACATTCCCGGTCTCATCGAAGGCGCCTCGTCCGGGCGAGGTCTTGGTACGAAATTCTTGCGGCATGTCGAACGTACCGGATTCTTGCTGCATCTCGTCTCGGCTGACCAAGAAGATCCTCTTGCAGCGTATAGGGAAGTAAGGAATGAGATAGAAGCTTTCGGGAAAAGCCTTTCCGAGAAGCGCGAGATCCTCGTTCTTTCCAAGATGGACCTTGTTCCCGAGGAATCTTGGGCGGCCTTGACCCTTAAGATGGCGACCGAGACGGGCAGGGAAGTGCTCGCTGTCTCGGTCGAAGACCCTGACTTGCTCAAGGCATTTTCAGACAAGCTTACGATGCTTCTTTCCGGTCGGGCCTAGGGTCGGTTTTGAGCCCGCTTTTTGCTATACTGAAGGAGCTATATGGAATATCGTCCGACTATAGGGCTCGAGATCCACGCGGAACTCAAGACCAAGACCAAGATGTTCTGCGACTCTGCGAACGATCCGGACGAGACTCGGCCGAACGTGAACGTCTGCCCGGTGTGCATGGCGCACCCTGGTACGCTTCCGGTCATAAACCGTGAGGCAGTCCGTCACATGCTCCGTATCGGTACGGCGGTCGGCGGGAAGATTGCCGACTTCAGCGAGTTCGACCGCAAGAGCTATTTCTATCCGGATATTCCGAAGGGATATCAGATCTCGCAATATGAATACCCGCTCATCTCGGGCGGTGAGCTGGCGGGCGTCGCGATCACACGCGTGCATCTCGAGGAAGACACGGCACGTTCATCGCATGAAGGCGGGAAGAGCCTCGTCGACTTCAACCGTGCGGGCATACCGCTCATGGAGCTCGTCACCGAGCCGGTGATCCACGACGCCGAGACGGCCGGACGTTTTGCACGCGAGTTGCAACTCCTCTTGCGTACGCTCGGTGCCGGCGAAGCGAATCTCGAGAAAGGTGAGATGCGCATCGAGGCGAATATCTCCGTTTCGAATGAAGAGGGTGTCTATGGGACGAAGGTCGAAGTGAAGAACCTGAACTCGTTCCGTTCGGTCGAACGCGCGATCGCGTTCGAGATCGATCGTCAGGTCGAGCTCATCAAGTCCGGAGGGAAGGTGGTGCAAGAGACGCGCGGGTGGGATGAAGGGAAGCAAGTGACCTTCCATCAGCGCTTCAAGGAGGGAAGCGCCGACTATCGTTATTTCCCGGAACCCGACCTCCCGAAACTCACGCTTTCCGAGATACCGGAGTTCTCGACAGAAGCGATCCGTGCGACGCTCCCCGAGCTCCCGTGGGATCGCCGCGCACGGTACGCAGAGTCGTGGGGACTCAAAGAAGCCGATATCGCTTACCTCTCTGATCCGGACCGAGCCTCGTTTTTCGATACGGTGATCTCAGCACTCGGCAGCGACATCAAGCTCATCACGCTCGCTGTAAACTACATCGTGTCCGATCTCGCGGGCATCTTCGCGAAGAACGGTAGCGAAGACTATGCGTCGATCGATCCCTCAGCATTCGCAAAGCTCATCACGCTCGTCGGGAACGGCGACCTCTCTTCACGCGGTGCGAAGGATACGCTCGCACTCTTCGTTGAGAAGGGTGGCGATCCAGAGACGCTTGCGAAGGAGGCAGGCCTTATCCAAGTCCACGACACGGCAGCTCTCAAAGAGGCGGTGAACCAGGTCGTTACAGAAGAGGCTAAGGCAGTCGAGGAGTATCGGGCTGGCAAGGAGGCTGCGCTCCAGTATCTCCTCGGGAAGAGCATGAAGGCTACCCGTGGAGCAGGGAACCCGGCGGTCCTGAAGGAGCTCCTTATCGAGGCTCTCTCGGGTATCTAAACTCGAACGGTAAAGTGCGTCAGACAAGAGGCCCTAGCGGCCTTTTGTCTTTTCCGATAGAAAAACGTGCGGTTATGCACATGACTCTTCTTTCCGAGCCGAGATAGCCTTATAATCAAAGGCATGGATGAAATAATTATTGAAGAAAAGAAATACGTATCGTCTAAGCAAGCTGCAAAGATAACCGGCTATGCGAAAGATTATGTAGGGCAACTATGCCGAGAAGGTCGTGTACCGGCTCGTCTCGTCGGGCGTAGTTGGTATGTGCTCGAGTCGGCTATCCAGGATCATCGTTTCGGAGCGCCTGAGCTATCGGAAGAAGCTTCTAATGAGCCGATTCCGGTCTCGGTAGAGACCCAGGTCATCTCGACTCGCTATGAAGCGGTGGAAACGCCTGTATTGCCTTCTATAAACCGCTTGCGTGAGGATGTTCCGAGTATGCAGGACCAGGGTGAAGATTCGGAGGATTCAAAATCGCAAGATCTCCGTGATGCCTGGAGCAATTGGTTTAATGAGCTTCCGGTAGAGGAAAAGTCTGAGGCTGCTACTGAAGCTCCTGAGCCGATAGCGCCAGCAGAAGAAACCTCTCAGGCTATGATGGAAGAGCTTGAGGAGCCTGCAGCGCCAGTTCCAGAGGAAGAGTCTACTCAAGAGTCTGTATCTATACACATTCTTGATCGTACGTATCGTCCTACACTTGAGACGCTTGCTCCTCAGCAAGAAGAGTACCCAGCAGCGCCTGTGCGGAAGGATACACAGAAGGGTGCCCCTACTATAAGCCGCGCCGTCCGTGCTTCAGCGGTCATCATAGCGGTGATTACCGTAGTGCTTGCGGCATTCGGTACAGGTTACTTCGATACATATCTAACCTCGAATAGCCAAGCAGCATACTTAGGAGGAATATCTATTTACAATAAATAGCTTATATACTTGTAATCTCGCCTCGTGATAACGAGGCGAGATTTTTGTGCCACCAAGATACCATTGGATTTCTCTTGCGGAGGAAACAGGTACGCAAGAAGTATAAGGTTATCAGTTACGACATCAGGATGGTTGCTTGCTGACGTTTAAAACCACAGATGATCGCCTGCGCGATACACCAACCTGTAAAAAATAGCCTGTTTACGCAAATAAGAAGATATTCATATATATACATATATATAGCTATATACGGGGACATCTCTCTTTTTTACTAAAATCAGCCGAACTATCTATAAGATACATAGTTTGTTCGTTTAAACGGAGTATCAATCTCTAGATGAAGAGCCTTTTGGGGCATTTTGGTGTTATTTTGGCCGAACTTTCGTTGACGAGAGCTTTCGGAAACGTTCGTGAGGCTCCATAAGACCGTTTGAAGTTGCTTTTTAAGCAGTTCGCGATGCGCATAGTGTCGATCAACGAATCTTTCCGAGATATCTGGTCGCTTGTACGAGTGCGCTTCAAGAAAGATTTTTTAGAACCGATACGGTGCATCGATATTATCCACATTAATATGGTTCTTAATGTCGAAATCCTAAGTTATTATTTAGTTAATTCGGATATCCGACATGAACTCTCCATTACAAAATCTCGTAACGACAAAAGAGGCAAGTGAGTCGTCGGGGTACACGTCGGACTATCTTGCGCGACTTGTCCGTTCTGGAGAAATCGAAGGAAGAAAGATCGGCCACAACTGGTTCGTCGATCGGGTGTCGCTCGAAGAGTTTCGCGACAAGCAGCGGAGTCGAAAGCTTGACCGTGCCCGTGAGCTGAGCGATACGCGCTCGCGTGAATATCACGGGAATCTTCAGGATGCGGGAGCGCCCGCACGGACCGTCCCTAAGGAGCTCATCCGGAAGACCGCGCTTCCTGCGGCAGAGGTGAGTCTTGCGCCGGTTTCGTTCGCTTCGCACCTGGTCGCTTTTACCGCAGCGCTTGCGATCGTGGGTGGCGGTGCGTTTGTCGCGCAAGCGAGCGTGGGCATACAAGCTGCAGGCCGCGTCGTTGCATTCGCGCAAGAAGCCGCAGATGGTTTCAAGATTGCTTTCGGTGATGCACCAGCACAGGTCGCCGCTCGTTTCGCGAATGTTGATACGATGATGCGCACGAGTGCCGATCGTGTCGCGATGAATGCTGCTTCGGCAGAAGCGGCGTATGCATCGCTACCGCTTGCACAGGTCACGCCGGCGACCATGCGCTCTTTCCTCGTGAAAGGATACGAGACTCGTCAACGTGCGGTGTTCGCACAAGTGCCGTCATACAAGACTTCAACGTACGATCCGATCGATTGGGCTACGTTCGGACATGACACATACGCGTTCGTCACATCGCCGTCACGTATCCATGACGTGCTCAGTAACGCTTATCTCTCGGTAGGCATGAGCGCGTATCGCGGTATCGAGTCCGCGTTTTCCGCCTACGAAGCGTTCGTGAACCATGCGGGACAAGAGATGCTCGTGCTCGGCACCGCAACACGCGACGCGCTCGTTGCGTCGCCAAGCAAGGTCTCTCGAGCGGCAGTCGCGCTCGGCGAAGCTGTGCAAGATCTCACGCATGCGGCCATCCGTGCCGATGTTGCGCTCGCGTACGGCACCGCGGAAGCGGCGCCGGCAAGCGCGCGCGCGGTCGTGGCATTCCTCGGCTCTACGGGAAGTACGCTTGCGAATACGACGGAGCAGATCCCGCATGCGATCGCGGATGGATATCTCGCGGCTGCCGCATGGCCAGCTACCGCAGGGCCGCAACTCGCGTCGAGCGTATTCGGGCTTGAGTATCAGGCGGCACACCGCTTCGTCACGTTTACGGACGATCTATCGAGCCGATACCTTGCCGTAGTCGAGGGCGCCGGAGCGTTTGCGTATGGTGCGACCGAGCATGCGAAATCGGCGGGCAGCCTGCTCGCCGTCGTTCCTGAGTGGCTCACTTCAGACTCGCTCGCGCGTACGCATATTCCGCAGGCAGTCGCTGCAGTCGTAGCGGCGGTACCGGATCTCTCGGCGGGTCAACAAGCGGCACTCACGGTGTACCAGACCGTGAGCGGATTCCTCGGGGCAGCAAAGCATTTCATCGCATCGCTTATCCCGGCACCTCAGAACGTCGCGGTGCAGACGCCGGCACCGGCGGTCGCGACGACCACCGAGCGTATCATCACTGTTCCGCAGAACGTGACGACCTATCCGACCTACACCACTGTCGTGCGCGGCGCATCGCAAGAGTACGTCGCGCAGTCGATCTCATCGCTTCGAGCGGAAGTGCTCGCGACGGTCGCGAACATGATTGCTCCGATCGCGCATCAGACCGCGACCAACATCACGACGATCCAGCAGGTAAACCGCATCCAGGACCTCTCCGATCTCATCGTGCGCAACGGCGACTTCCGCGGCGGTACGTTCGACAACGGCAGGATCACGAACGGCATCTCCGTATCGGCAAACACGGGAACCTTCACGACGCTTTCGGGAGGGTCGACCTCGCTTGCAACAACGACTATCACTGGCAATCTTACGCTTAACGGTAATCAGACGATATCTGGCTCACTCACGATCGGAACGACGACCATCACCGGACCACTTTCCACTTCGGGGACTATTACGGGCACCTACTTTGTCGCCACGAGCACGACCGCTACTTCGACCCTTGCCGGTTCGCTTAACATCGATAGTGGGGGCTTCGTATATGCGACGTCGACACGCAACGTCGGCATCGGGGTGCTCTCGCCAGCCGCGCTTCTTGCTATACAGAACAGTACGTCGACGCAGCCGATCTTTACGGTCAAGAATGCGGCAGGTACCGAGGTATATCGCATCACGGACTCAGGATTCGTCGGCATCGGCTCCACGAGCCCTACCTACAATCTCGCGGTCGAAGGTACTTCTTCGCTCGGCAACAACGCGATTGCGGGTTACTTCACGGCCACGTCGACGACCGCGACTTCGACCTTTGCAGGAGCGCTTGCGGTAGGCACGACTTCTCCCGTCGCAGGTGCGCTCTTCACTGTAGGCACTTCGACGCCACTGCTCCACATCTCAAGCAATACGGGCTACATCGGCATCGGTACGTCCTCTCCCGCGGTCGCTCTCGATCTCTACGCGACGACCGCGATGCGCATCCCGGTCGGTACGACCGCCCAGCGTCCTTCTGGCGACGTCGGGTACATCCGCTACAACACCACCACGCATCAGTTCGAGGGTTACGGTGACAATTCCGTCTGGCAAGGGCTTGGCGGCGTCATCAATGCTGCGCAGACGACCTACATCACGGCCGGTACCGACGACTTCCTTCGTTTCGTTACCTCAAGCGTCGAACGCATGACCATCACCGCCGCAGGCCTAGTCGGCATCGGCTCCACAAGCCCGACGTACAACTTCTCGGTCGAAGGCACCTCTTCGCTCGGCAACAACGCGATTGCGGGTTACTTCACGGCCACGTCGACGACCGCGTCGCAGTTCCCCTACGCTTCCACCACGGCGCTTTCCGCCTACAACTCTCTCTTTGCCGGAAGCACGGCTACCTCAACCATCGCGGGTGACTACAATGCCTCAAGCATCCGCGGCGCGCTCACGGTCTACGGCAATACGACTTCCGGCTCAGCCAGCTCGCTTACGCTCCAGAGGGGAAGTACGAACGGTGACAACACGCTCGCCTTCAATGATCAGACCGGCTCGCCGCTCTTGAAGCTCTATACGAGCGCCAATACCGGCTACAGCTACCTCACTGGTTACCAGAGCTATCTTTCTCTCGGCACGAGTCTCGGTGGGCAGGTGTTGCGTATCGACACCTCGGGGAACATCACCACTACCGCGAACGTCATCCCATCGGCAAACCAGACCTACAATCTCGGCTCACCGGCTGTTTACTGGAACAATGCGTACATAAACAACATCGTCGCGAACAACCTCTCCTCAGCCTCGACCTCGATCGCCGGCACGAACACGAGTTCTTTCAGCATCTATTCGAACAATCCGACCACTGACACTCAGGACATCTCGCTCATCTTCTATCGCGGCGCAGGCGCGTCTTCAAACGGCGTCCTCGCATGGAACTCGACCTTGAAGCGTTTCGATCTCAATCAGAACCTTCACATCGTGAATGACTCGACCGCACCCGCTTCGACGACCCTCGTAGTCCAGGGCGTGTCGGGGCAGACGGGGCCGCTCACAAGCTGGCTCAACTCAGCTGGCGAATATCTCGCCACGCTCACCTCCAGTGGCTCCTTCGGCATCGGCACATCCTCGCCCTATGCGAGCCTCTCTATCGCAGGCTCGGCGGGAGGCACCTCAAGCCTCTTCGCCATCTCGACCTCGACCGCTGGATACGCGACCACCACCGCGCTTTCGGTAGACCGAAACGGCAACCTATCGCTCCTAAACGGCGCGAGCCTTACGGTCTCCGGTACGACCAGTTTCTCTGGCTCATTTAGTCCGAATGTCGGCAGCAATGTTCTTCTCTCGACCAATGCCTCTGGCAACATCGTCGCGACTTCCTCACCGACGGCGGATTACTTCACCGCGACCAGCACAACCGCCTCGCAATTTCCCTATGCATCGACCACGGCGATTACAGCAAGCGGTACCGGATACTTCGGTTCTTTGGGCGGTGCAGCCTTCTCCTCGCTTACCACAAACTACCTGCCGAAGTGGGGAAATGGTACGTTCTCGAATTCGCTCATCTTTGACAACGGCACCAACGTCGGCATCGGGACGACGAGCCCCTCCGCACTTCTTTCTATCCAAAACAACGTCTCTACCTCTTCGCCCGTTGTCTCGCTCTTTGATTCAACTGGTGCAACGTCGCTCGAGTTGCGTGCTTCGACCTCGACGCTCAACAATACCTTCATCGGAGTGAATGCTGGCGCCGTGAACACCACCGGTTCTGCTAATACTGTAATCGGGTACGGATCTTTTCCGGTGAATACCACGGGTTATTCGAACGTCGCTGTCGGTTTTAATACGCTCTTTTCAAACACGACCGGATATTCGAATACCGCTCTTGGCATTAATGCGCTCTACACGAACACGTCCGGGTATGAGAACGTATCTGTCGGTCGTGCTTCTCTCTATTCAAATACAACCGGCACTTGGAACAGCGCCACAGGCTATCGAGCCCTCTACTCAAACACCACAGGGGTATCAAATACCGCAAATGGTTGGGGTGCTCTCAATAAAACCACGACGGGTTCCTATAACAGCGCCATTGGCGATTCCTCACTGTACTTCAATACGACGGGCGCTAGTAACGTCGCTGTGGGCGCAGGCTCGCTCTACTACAATAACGCCGCCACTTCTTCCGTCGCAATCGGTCGTCAAGCCGGTCGCGGTACCGCCGCCTACGCGAACCAAGGCGGCGTGTACGTGGGCTACCGGTCAGGCTACAGCGCCGCCACCGGTTCAGATTTCAATACGTTTGTAGGCTACACAGCTGGCTACAACACCACCACAGGCACCTACAACATAGCGAATGGTGCCTATGCTCTCTATTCAAATACAACCGGCAACTTTAACAGTGCTCTTGGTGTGAGTGTCCTTTATGCCAACACCACCGGCTCGTACAACGTTGCAGACGGTTTTAACACACTTCGTTACAACACCACCGGCTCGTACAACGTTGCAGACGGTACAAACGCACTCTTCTCGAACACTACTGGTGCCAACAACGTCGCTGAAGGAGCGAGTGCCCTTTACTACAACGCCTCCGCGACTTCTTCTGTCGCAGTAGGCTACGCCGCCGCTTCAGGCGCTGCCGCCTACGCGAACCAAGGCGGCGTGTACGTGGGCTACCAGTCAGGCTACAGCGCCGCCACGGGTTCAGATTTCAATACGTTTGTAGGCTACACAGCCGGATACAATACCACCACAGGCACCTACAACATAGCGAATGGTGCCTATGCTCTCTATTCAAATACAACCGGCAACTTTAACAGTGCTCTTGGTGTGAGTGTCCTTTATGCCAACACCACCGGCTCGTACAACGTTGCAGACGGTTTTAACACACTTCGTTACAACACCACCGGCTCGTACAACGTTGCAGACGGTACAAACGCACTCTTCTCGAACACTACTGGTGCCAACAACGTCGCTGAAGGAGCGAGTGCCCTTTACTACAACGCCTCCGCGACTTCTTCTGTCGCAGTAGGCTACGCCGCCGCTTCAGGCGCTGCCGCCTACGCGAACCAAGGTGGCACCTACCTCGGCTACCAGTCTGGCTATTCCGCAGCCACCGGTTCCGACTACAACACCCTTGTTGGCTACCAATCCGGCTATGGTATCACCACGGGCTCCAACAACATTTGGATCGGTGCTGCCACTTCTTCAACCGCCATTGCCAATCTCACTACCGGTTCGCAGAACATCCTTATCGGTAACAACATCTCTCTTCCCAGCGCCACCGCTTCAGGTCAGTTGAACATCGGCAACATCATCTTCGGTACGGGTATCACTGGAACCGGCTCAACCGTTTCAACGGGAAACATCGGGGTGGGGACGGCGGGGCCGGGGGCGAAGTTGCATATATACGACGGAGGTACTGGAACATCCGACAGCGACCTCTTACGCCTTCAAACCACTTATGGCACCAATTCGGCGAAGAAATCCATCAGTTGGTATGACACGACAAATGTTACGGGACAAATTGATACCCGATATGATGGAACCACCGTAGATATGGTTTTTGGCAGCTTGTATAACACCACCGATTTATATAATTCTACGGCCAGAATGGTGATTAAAGGAAACGGCAACGTCGGCATCGGGACGACCGCGCCCTCCGCGCCACTCACGATTCAAAACAACGTTGCGACCTCCTCGCCGATTCTCTCATTCCTTGACTCGACCGGCGCGACCTCACTCGAGATCCGCGCGTCCACCTCGACGCTCCTCAACACCTTTATAGGTACGAGTGCGGGTGCGGCAAACACCACTGGCTACTACAATACTGCTACCGGTTATGGTGCCCTCTACTCAAACACCACTGGTTACCAAAACGTCGCAAATGGTATCGCCGCTCTCTACGCAAACACGAGCGGCTACCGTAACGTTGCCACCGGTGGGAACGCGCTTCGCTACAACACTACCGGTAATAACAACGTCGCAAGTGGCGACGCGGCGCTCTTCTCCAACATCACCGGTACTTCAAACGTCGCGCTCGGCAGCACCGCGCTCTACTACAACGCCTCCGCAACTTCGACGGTGGCAGTCGGTTTCAATGCCGCCGCCGGCACCGCCGCGTACTCCAACCAAGGCGGCGTGTACGTGGGTTACCAAGCCGGCTACAGCGCCCAGACCGGTTCCGACTACAACACGCTCGTTGGTTATAGTGCCGGCCACGATGTAACGACCGGTACCGCAGAAGTGGCCCTTGGGGCAAATGCACTTCTTCACACCACTACCGGCAATCACAACGTTGCGATTGGTATTAGCGCTTTGCAATCAAACACCACCGGGGGTGCGAATGTCGCGATCGGCAGCTCAGCTTTACAAAATGACGTATCAAGTGGCGGTAGTACCGCTGTCGGGTATCAAACGCTCAGTGCAAACACTACGGGTGCCAACAACGTCGGTCTCGGTTACTATGCACTCGTCAATAACAAGACGGGTTCCAACAACGTCGCATTGGGTGGGAATTCCCTCCAGTCGAACATCACCGGCTCTGAGAACACTGCTGTCGGTTTGGGGGCGCTTTACTACAACGCTTCCGCCACTTCTTCGGTCGCAATCGGGCGTGCTGCCGCCCAAGGCACAGCCGCCTACTCCAACCAAGGTGGTGTGTACGTGGGCTACCTGGCTGGCTACAGCGCCCAGACGGGTTCCGACTACAACACATTCGTGGGCTACACGGCAGGTTACAACACCACTACCGGCTATTGGAACGTTGGAAATGGTTATGAATCCCTGTACTCAAACACCACTGGTGATCAGAACATTGCCCTCGGTCCAAAAGCGCTCCGCTCCAACACCACAGGAAGGTTTAATTTCGCAGGAGGTGCGTACGCGCTTTATTCAAATACCACCGGTACTTCAAACGTCGCGATCGGCAATCAGGTCGCTTACTTCAACTCGTCCGCCACATCGACCGTCGCTATTGGCTATTACGCAGCTCAAGGCACCGCCGCATACTCAAACCAAGGTGGTGTGTACGTGGGCTACCTGGCTGGCTACAGCGCCCAGACCGGCTCGGACTACAACACGTTCGTGGGCTACCAGTCTGGCTATTCAGACACCGTTGGTTTTTACAATACAGCTTCTGGGTACACAGCGCTCTACTCAAACGCTGGGGGTTCTTATAATAATGCCTACGGTAGCGCTGCGCTCCAGAACACGACAGGATCTCAGAATACGGCAATTGGATCGGGCGCAGGTAGCGGCATCACAAGCGGTTCCAACAACATTGCTATCGGCTATAACGCCCAGGTGCCGACACCGACCGCTTCGAACCAGATTCGCCTCGGCGATGCGAATATCACTTACGCGGGTATCCAGGTGTCGTGGACGGTGACATCCGATCGCAAGTACAAGACCGACATCAAGCCGGTTGCTTTCGGCCTCGACTTCGTGAATCAGCTTCAGCCAGTCGACTACTTGCGCGTGAATGATGCAAGCGGCGGCAGGGAAGCCGGCTTCGTGGCGCAGGACGTGAATCAGACGCTCCTCTCTGCCACCTCGACCGCCTATGGGCTCATAAGCTACGACCCGACGGCCGCTGCTTACTCGCTCCGCTACAACGACTTCATCCCGATCCTCACCCGCGCAGTGCAGCAGCTTGATACGAAGGTAAACCTTATCGCGAGCTCGACCGCGTCGACGACGCAGATCTTCGTCGACACCACGGGTAACGTCGGCATCGGCACCACCAGTCCGAATCATACTTTGACGATCGCGGGCGACGTGGGTGCGATCGCCTTCGTGAACACTTCGACGCGCACGGCAAAGACCGACATCAGCTATGTCGGCGAGTCGGCAAGCGACGAGATGTATGACCAGCTTCTCAAGATCAAGGTCGCGAACTACCGCTACAAGATCGAGCCCACGAGCGATCCGCTCCGCCTCGGCTTCATCGCGGAAGAGGTGCAGCAAGTAGCTCCTGAGATCCTCTCGCCCGATGGTAAGGGCGTCGACCTCTACAAGCTCGCGACCTTCACGCTCTCGGGCGTGCAGACCTTGGCCGGGAAGGTCGACGCGCAGGGCGTGCGGCTCGCCTCGCTTGAGGACCGCGTCGCCAAGCTCGAGAGCGGGGACGTCTCGGTGGCAAGCGGCTCGCCGGTGAGCTTCTCCTCAGCATCGCTTGCAAGCGCGCTTAGCGGGTTCGGCGTGCTTATCGACAAGGGCATCGCGCAGTTCAATACGCTCGTCTTCCGCACGCTCGTGGCAAGCTCGGATGCCGATGGGACCAGTAGCGCGGGCAGCGTGACGATCCTCACCGGCAATACCGTCGCCCAGGTGAATAATGCGCTCGTGAAGCCTTCGACCAAGATCTTCGTCACCTTCAACGCGCAGCTTACGGGCAGCTGGTGGGTGAGCGACAAAGCCGACGGCTCCTTCCGCGTGGTGCTCTCCGACCCTCAGACGGGCGACGTCTCCTTCGACTACTTCCTCGTCCAGACGGAAGGCCAGATCGCGACCCCGACGGCAAGCGGCTATCAAGGCATCTCGCAATCGAGCGGGCCGGATACGGTCGCGCCGGTGATCACGCTCCTCGGCGATAACCCGGTGTACCTCTCGGTCGGTGGTACTTTCACGGAGCCGGGGGTCACCGTGACCGATAACGCCGACGGCACGGATCCGTACAAGACCTACGTGAACGGTATCGAGCAGGCGGCGGACGCAGGGACCATCGATACCTCGAGTCCGACGACTTACATCATCACCTACACCGCACGAGACGCGGCAGGAAATACGACCAGCGCGCACCGCTCGGTAATCGTCGGCAATCCGGACGGTACGGTCTCGGCTGACAGCGGAAGTCCGACTTCCACAGACACGACCGCACCGGTCGTGACCCTGAACGGCTCTGCGGCGATGGAACTTGTCCAGAGCGGTACCTTCACCGACCCGGGCGCGACCGCCACTGACGATACCGATGGCGACCTCACTGCAAAGGTCGTGGAGACGGGCAGCGTGGATACTGCGACGACAGGCCTCTACACGCTCACGTACTCGGCTACCGACGCGGCGGGGAACACGGGCAGCGTCTCGCGCGTCGTTTCGGTCGTCGCGCCGGCGGCGGCCACGACGACCGAGACGACGGCCACTGGCGGCACGGCCTCCTCCACCCCGGCACAATAATCAAATCACTTGGAAGTTGGACTTCCAAGTCTTCTTCCAAGCAGGCGAGTGCTAAGATATATAAACGAATGAGAAAGACGCCTTTCGAAGTTTCGACCATGACCGCAACGACCATATACACATAAAGGTATGCGGAAAAAAGAAAACAATTACGCTTTCATAGACAGCCAGAACTTGAACCTAGGTATACAGAGGCTCGGCTGGGGTCTTGACTACAAAAGATTCAGAGTGTACCTAGCTGAGAAATACGGCGTTACGCGAGCGTATATGTTCATCGGCTTCGTGGCGCTAAATCAATCACTCTACGACAATTTGCAAGAAGCAGGGTTCATCTTGAAGTTCAAGCCTACGATTCCCGATATGGAGGGGAAAATTAAAGGGAACATAGATGCTGATCTTGTCTTGCGTGCCGTCCTTGAGATTGGCGAGTATGATACCGCTGTCATTGTCACGAGTGATGGCGATTTCTATTCGCTCGTTCAGCATCTCTACGAAAATGGGAAATTGAAAGCCGTCCTGAGTCCGGATATACATATGGCTTCAAGCTTATTGAAACAAACCGCAAAAGAGAGAATCCATTTTATGAATGATTTGCGGGGTTTGCTGGGGTACAAAAGAAAAGCACCGCGAGGGGACGGAACCCGACGCAGTGCCTTTCCCTAGAAATACCTAATCATGCTAGCAAACACCGAAAGGAAGTCAATCGGATATGGGCACAACCGCAACTTCTTCAACCGCTAGCGCCGCCGCACCAGCGCAATAGCCTATGTTGTGGAAGTCCGACTTCCACAGACACGACCGCACCGGTCGTAACCCTGAACGGCTCTGCGGCGCTTGAGCTCACCCAGGGCGGCACGTACCAAATTACCAAGGTCGGACCTTGGTAATTAACGGTCAGGACATGTCTTTCGCGTAATCGCGTGCATCCGCGAGCATCGTGTCGAAAGAGGGTCTCTCTTCAACAAGTTCTAGTATCGAGTCAGTATCAGTGACACCTCTAAAATCCGAACGGTCGCTTATATAATCATTAAGGCTTGAGAAAGGGTATTCTTGCAATTTCATGCGGAGCATCTTCTCATCAGAGACAAGACCTTCTTTCCACTTCGGTTCGTATAATTCCGCAGGATTCGCGTGGATATAGTTCACGACTCTGCGTAGATATGAGTCATCCGCAACATGCTTCGCTTTGAATTTTCCGGAAAAGAGCGCCCCGGTACGATCGTACTTTTTATTGAAATACATCGTATAGCCAGTACCCAGCTTGCGCATGAATGCCGTGATACCGCCCTCAATACGCTCGCGGATAAGAAGATGGTAGTGGTTAGGCATGAGCGCGTAGGCACCGAGATCAACAAAGGCATCGTTACGCTCCAGTCCAATAACTTTCTCCAAGGTCGGACCTTGGTTAAGTTGTTCGCGGAATGTGCTTAGGTGGAGAGGGGAGCTGCTGTTTGAGACGTAGAGAAGCATTTGGAATCGTTCGTAATCGCGGCGGTCCATGAAGATCGTGCGCTTATCGACACCGCGGCTGTAGCAGTGGAACCATTCGTCCGGGGCAAAGGCGATTGCGCGCTCCATGTGCATAGTTTACCAAGTTACCAAGGTCCGACCTTGGTTTTGGGACGGTAAGTTAAAGAGTGGTGGAAAGGGGGTGAGGGGCCGGTGCTATACTTATATATGTATTTGCTAACCTAAATCTCGTTTCATCATGGCTATTCGCGTCGCAATTAACGGATTCGGTCGTATCGGTCGCGCTTTCGCGCGTCGCTCGGCAGGGAGGGGTATCGAGATCGTCGCAGTGAACGACCTCGGTTCTCTTGAGAACCTCGCCTACCTCTTGAAGCACGATACGGTCTACGGCAAAGCGCCGTTTGAGGTCGAAGCGAAGGACGGCAGTCTCTTTATTGACGGAAAAGAGGTGAAGTTCCTCTCGGAGAAGGAACCGGCGAACCTTCCGTGGAAGGAGCTCGCTATCGACGTGGTCGTCGAATCGACCGGCTTCTTCACACACTACGAAGACGCGCAAAAGCATGTGCAGGCGGGCGCCAAGCGTGTGGTCATCACCGCCCCGGCGAAAGGTGACGAAGCGCTCGGCGCGACGATTCTCATGGGGCTCAATGAGGACCGCTTCGCGGCGCATACGGTGACGAGCAATGCTTCCTGCACCACTAACTCCGCAAGTCCGATCATCGCGATCCTCGACGAAGCGATCGGCATCGAGAAGGCGGTGCTCTCGACGACGCATGCCTACACGGCAAGCCAGTCGATCGTCGACGGCCCGTCGAAGAAGGATATGCGCGAAGGGCGCGCCGGCGCGGCAAACATCACGCCGACTTCGACCGGCGCCGCGATCGCCGTGACCCAGGCGTATCCGGCGCTTGCCGGAAAGTTCGACGGTATCTCGCTCCGTGTCCCGGTACCGGCCGGGTCAATCGCGGATGTCACGTTCATCGCGAAGCGCCCGACGACGCGCGATGAGGTGAATGAGATACTGCGCGGCGCCGCAGCGGCGCCGCGCTGGGAGGGCATCTTTACCGTGACCGAAGAGGAGCTCGTCTCAAGCGACATCGTCGGCGCGCCGCACGCATCGATCGCTGATCTCGGCATGACCCGCGTGGTCGACGGCAATCTCGTGAAGGTGCTCTCTTGGTACGATAACGAGATGGGGTACACCGAAGCGCTCGTGCGCCACGTGCTTGCGGCCGCTAAAAATGCCTAGGACTCATAGCGAAAATAACCGCATGATTGAGGTCAGGAAAATATCAGCTTGGCGCCAGAATCGGCAAAAATCCTACTGCGACCCAGCTTCGGTCATTTCTCCGTATCACCAATACGCAGAAATGCCCTCATTGAGTCTCGTCACGGATTTTTGCCGATTCTATTCGCCATTATTTTCGCTATGAGTCCCAAGATCTACTTCGCCGCTGATCACGCCGGTTTCGCGCTCAAGCACGTGCTTGTCGAAGCGTTGCGTTCTCTCGGCTACGAGACGGAAGACCTCGGAGCCCACGCGCTCTCGCCGGAGGACGATTATCCTGACTTCATCACGCCGTGTGCCGAGAAAGTGGCGAGCGAGCCGGGCGCTTTCGGGGTGGTGATCGGCGGAAGCGGACAGGGCGAAGCGATGTGTGCCAATCGCGTAAAGGGCGCGCGCGCAGCGGTCTTTTACGGGCCAAGAAAAGCGGTCGGCGAGCTCGAACGCGAGGGCAGCGCAGCGGTGGACGGTTTCGATATCGTACGGCTCGCGCGGGCGCACAACGACGCGAACATCCTTTCGATAGGCTCACGCTTTGTGTCCAGTGAAGAAGCGGTCGAGGCTCTCGAGCTTTTCCTCTCGACGCCATTCTCTAGCATCGAACGCCACACGCGCCGCATCGCGAAATACTAGCTATGAGCCGTATCGTCCCCGCCGTCCTCCCGGCTTCGCATAAGAACTTCGACGATACGCTCGCGCTTCTTTCGCTTATTCCCAATGTCTCACGCATTCAGATCGACGTGGTCGATGGGCATTTTGCTGCGCCGGCATCCTGGCCCTACACCGCGCCGCATGAGCTGCGCGACATGGTGGCGCGCGGCGACATGCTCCCCTCGCTTGACCGTATCGCGTACGAGGTGGATCTCATGTGCCTCGATCCTGATCGCGCGGCCGAGGCGTGGGTGGCGCTCGGCGCGTCACGGCTCACGGTGCACGCCGAGAGCACGACGGACTTGCCGCGTCTTCTCACTACGATGCGCAAGCACTACGGCTGCGATCTCATCTCTTGCGACCTGGTCTCGATAGGCGTGGCCCTCAACATCGAGACGGATCTGTTGCTCGTCGAGCCGCACCTCGACAAGGTCGACTACGTGCAGTTCATGGGCATCGCGCGTATCGGACGACAAGGAGAACTTTTCGACCGTCGCGTGGTCGACAAGGTGCGTTCCTTCCATACGCGTCACCCGAAGATCGACGTACAGATCGACGGCGGCGTTTCGCTCATACATGCGCATGAACTCTCTGCACTCAATGTCTCCGCGCTTATCGCTGGCTCTTCGATCCTTCGTTCGGCCGATCCGCGCGCGGCGTACGCAAAACTCGAAGAAACATTCAACGATCTTCCGAAAGGGCATAGGGTATACTAAAGGACACATGGCACTCACCGACGAGAAGATCGCCGAGCTCGAGCAGACTGCGGAAAAGATCCGTGAGACCATCATCGGCATGCTCGTAGCCGCCGGAAGCGGTCACACGGCAGGGCCTCTAGGCATGGCGGATATCTTTACCGCTTTTTATTTCCATATCCTGAAACACGACCCGAAGAACCCGGACTGGGAAGAGCGCGATCGGCTCGTGCTCTCGAACGGTCATATCGTGCCGGTGCGTTACGCGGCGATGGCGCACGCCGGGTACTTTCCGATTGAAGAGTGCGCGACTCTGCGCAAGTTCGGCAGCCGGCTCCAAGGGCACCCGGAGCGTATCCGCCTGCCGGGACTCGAGACGACCTCCGGGCCGCTCGGCGAAGGTCTCTCGCAGGCGACCGGCATGGCCTACGCTTTCCGTATGGACGGCCGCCGAGAGCGCGTGTATTGCCTCGTAAGCGATGGTGAGCAGGAAGCAGGGAATACGTGGGAGGCAGCGCTCTTTGCCGGCAAGCACAAGCTCTCGAATCTCACGGCGGTCATGGATCGCAACAACATCCAGATCGACGGCATGACCGAGGACGTGATGCCGCTCGAGCCGATCGCTGACAAATACCGCGCTTTCAACTGGCATGTGATCGAAGTGAACGGACACGACATCCCGGCATGCATCGCGGCCGTCGAAGAGGCGCAAGCGATCTACGAGAAGCCGACGATGATCATCGCGCACACGATCCCTGGGAAGGGCGTGCCGGAGATAGAGTTCGATTATCGCTGGCACGGCAAACCGCCTACGGCGGAAGAGGGCAAGCGCTTCCTCAAAGAGCTGCGCACGCTGCAGGGCAAGGTACCGAACGAGTATGCGTAATCTATGCACATAATTTATTTACCAAAAGCCGCTGATTTTGTCGCAAATCTCGACGATCCGCTTGTTGGGCGGGTGCGACGTACGGTGAAGCTTCTGGAGACTCTGGGAAGCGGGTTGCGAATGCCATTCTCGAAGCCGGTCGAGCATGGCCTCTTTGAGTTACGTATTGTAGGAGCTGTCCATGTCAGATTGCTGTACTTTTTCTATAAAGGAGAGGCAGTAGTCGTACATGCGTTTGCTAAAAAAACTGAGCGGTTAAGCCGTGGAGATATCGAGTATGCGCTTTTGGCACGGAATACCTTCATTGCAGAGGTATAACGTATACGTTATACTTGCGAGTATGAAAAAAATAAAGGTTATCACGCAAGAAGAGCTTGACCGCCGGCTCATGAAAAAGCCTGGCTTCAAAAAGGCCTATGATGACCTTGAGCTCGAGTTCGCGATTATTGAGGCTTTGATTCATGCTCGTATGAAGCGCGGCATGACGCAGGAGAAGCTTGCGAAGAAAATCGGCACGAAACAATCCGCCATCGCTCGCTTCGAGTCGGGACGTTCCAATCCGACCTTCGCCTTTGTTCAGAAACTTTCCGATGCACTTGATCTGAAGATTACCGCTACTCCCCGCTATGCAAAACGCTAACGCACATCTGTCGGAAAAAATATTTTCTTCTGACATCGAACAGGCGCCGACGCGCGACGGTTTCGGCACCGGTTCGGTGGAAGCAGGGAAGTCTGACGCGCGCGTGGTCGTGCTTTGCGCCGACCTTGCCGAGAGCACGCGCGCGGAGAAGTTCCAGAACGAATTTCCCGATCGATTCGTCGAAGTCGGCGTTTCCGAACAGAACATGGCCACGCTTGCAAGCGGCATGGCAGCTGCCGGCAAGATTCCCTTCATCGCAAGCTATGCCGCCTTCAGTCCGGGTCGCAACTACGAGCAGATCCGTACGACCATCGCGCTCAACGAGATGCCCGTCAAGGTCTGCGGCATGCACGCGGGCGTTTCGGTGGGGCCGGACGGCGCGACGCATCAGATGCTCGAAGACATCGGCCTCATGCGCATGCTCCCGGGCATGACGGTGATCGCACCGGGGGACGCAGAAGAAGCGCGTAAGGCGGTCGTTGTGGCTGCAAAGACGAACGGCCCGGTGTACATCCGTTTCGGGCGTGCAGCGACACCCGTCTTCACGACTGCCGATACGCCCTTTGAGATAGGGAAGGCGCTCATGCTCTGGGAGAGCACGGAACCGAAAGTAGCGATCCTTTCGACCGGCTCCTTGAGCTACGCGGCACTCGCCGCGGCACAGCAGCTCGAGCAAGAAGGCGTGGGCTCCGTTGTGCTCCATGTGCCGACCATAAAGCCGCTCGATGCGGAGGCTATTATCAGCGCCGCGTCGCGTGCCGGCCGCGTCCTTACGGTCGAAGAGCATCAAGCTATGGGCGGCTTCGGGAGCGCCGTCGCGGAACTCCTTGCTGAGCGCCATCCGGTACCGATGAAGATACTCGGCATTGCTGACGAGTTCGGCCAGTCGGGCGAACCCGACGAACTCCTCAAGCACTACGGCCTCGATGCGGGAAACATCGCTGATGCGGCGCAAACGCTCATCGCTCTGGTATACTAGGGACAACGCATGAAAAGCAATCTCGCTTCATTTCTCATAGCGCTTGGCATCCTTTTTCTCAGCTTCGGAGCCATGTGGCTCATCCTCAAACTCGCAAGCCCGCAGGTGACGTTAAAAGTGGGCGGCAACGAGGCGACCTACTCCGACCTTCAGCAGTCGATCCTGAAACAATAGATTCTTACAGGGTCGTGACCTTGTAATCCGCAGGCGCTTCCGCAAGGAGCGCCTCGAGCTTTTCGCGCGAGAGGAGTCCCTTCTGGGCGCCGACTTCCTGGACGACGGCCATCGAGTTTACCGGGCCCCAGAGGAGCGCTTCATGAAGCGGCTTTCCGAGCGCGAGCGCGGCAACTACGGTCGAGGTGGTAGCGTCGCCCGCCCCGGTGCGATCAAGAGGAGGCTTCGGGTCAGGGTACATCGGGACTTTGAACATGGAGCTGCCATCGGAAGCATAGGCGCCATTTGGGCCATCGGTGATAAGGACGATCTTCGGGCCGAGCGCGTGCATCTTTTCAAGCAGTACCTTGATAGCGGTCTCGCCGAGCTCAAGGATGCGCTCGGCTTCTTCTTTGTTGCAGGCGACAAGCTCGGTCTCTCTGTAGAGTGCGGCAAGCTTCTCTTTGCCCATCGACATCTGGAAGGTGCCTGGCTGGAACGCAAGCTTCGTTTCCGGATGTTCCTTGAGCCACGCGGCGAGGTCGAGATGGAACTGTTCCGAGTTCTCTCCGGCAGAAGAGAGATAGATCCATTCGGGCGGCGTGAAGCCTTCCGGGATCACGTACGGATACGCTTCGTGGCGGATGAGGATCGTGCGCTCGGCTTCGTACCAGAGTACGTAGTGGTGGTTGGTCGGGATACCGTCGTTCACCTGGATGTGCGCCGTATCGACGCCTTCACGCTTGAACATCGCGAGGATCTCCTCGCCATAGCGGTCATTGCCGACATTCGATACGAAACCGGAGGAGAGGCCGAGCCGCGCGGCCGCAACGGCCGCATTCGCCGCATTACCTACGCCCGGGACGAGCACCGAAAACTCGTACGGGATCTTGTCGCCCCACTTCATCGAGATGGTGCATTCTTCAGCGTTAATCTGGCAGCTGACATCGGCTTCCTTAAGGCGGATAAATTCGTCGACGGTAGTGTCACCGATAGCTATGAAGTTCATGTGGGGATTTTACCATGTCCGGTGACCGCGTCGCGCCGGCATCGCATGCTAAAATAGCGGCATGACTGATCTCGTTTCCATCGCACGCTCGTTATTCGCGTCCGGCAAAGGCATCTTGGCTGCCGACGAGAGCGTGCACACCGCGACCGCACGTCTCGCGTCTTACGGTGTCGAAGCAGGAGAGGAGATGCGTCGCCAGTATCGCGACCTTTTCTTCGGCGCGGAAGGCGTCGAGCAGTATCTTTCAGGCATCATCCTCTTCTCGGAGACGCTTGCGCAGAAAGGGGATGACAAGAAACGCTTCCCGGAGTCGCTTTCCGAACGCGGCATCGCGCCGGGCGTGAAGGTCGACCTTGGTACCGAGCCGCTTCCGACGAGTCCGGAAGAGCTTATCACCCAGGGTCTCCTCGACCTCAGCGAGCGCCTCCAGGAATACAAGAAGCAGGGAGCTGTCTTCACCAAATGGCGCGCGGTGGTCCGTATCGACGGGGATCAGCTTCCTTCTGCAGCAGCCCTTCACGAGAATGCGAAACGGCTCGCGGCATACGCCAAGGAGGTGCAAAGCGCGGGGCTCGTACCGATACTCGAGCCGGAAGTGCTCTATGCAGGGAAGCATAGCCGCATGCGTGCACGCGCGGTCTTGAGCGAGACGCTCGGTACCCTCTTCTCGCTCCTTGAGGAGACGGCGGTCGATCTTGGAAGCGTCATCCTCAAGACCTCCATGGTGCTTTCGGGCAGCGAGAGCGGGAAGAGCGACACGCCCGAGGAGGTCGCTGCCGATACGCTCACGGTACTTCTCGAGCAGGTGCCTGCCGAGGTCGCCGGTATCGTATTCCTCTCGGGCGGCCAGACGCCGGACCAGGCGACTGAAAACTTGCGTGCTATCGCAGCGCTTGCGAAGAAGGAGAACGCCCCTTGGCCGCTCACGTTCTCCTACGCCCGTGCGCTCCAGGAGGAGGCGCTTGCGCTCTGGAAGGGCGAACCAGAGAACGTTCCGGCGGCGCGCGCAGCCTTCCTCAAACGCCTCGAGAAAGTGTCCGCGGCGCTCGGGTGATTGCTTTTCCGCGCCGTTTCCCGTATATTGAGGCCCATGCTTACTCTTGAAGTCACGAAGCGCGACGGCGCCACGACCCTTTCCGCGCTCCGCAAGGCGGATAAGGTTCCGGCTATCGTCTATGGCGCACACCAGGAGGCGACGCCGATCACGATCGACGGACGCGCGTTCGACAAGGCGTTCCGCGAAGCGGGCGAGGCGACCATCGTGTCGCTTACCGGCCTCGGCGCAGCGATCCCTTCGCTCATCCACGATATCTATCGCGATCCGATCACGGGTGCTGCCTGCCACGTAGACTTCTACGCGGTCACCAAAGGCGAGAAAGTCGAAGTCGCGATCCCGCTCGAGTTCGTCGGCGAATCGGATGCGGCGAAGGCCGGCGCTAACGTCGTGAAGGTTCTCCACGAAGTCGAGGTCAAGGCGGATCCGATGCAGCTCCCGCACAACATCGAGGTCGACCTCTCCGCGCTCGCAGCGATCGATGACCGCATCTGCGCGAAGGACCTCAAGCTCCCGTCGGGCGTCGAGCTCATGCTCGATCCGGAAGAGGTCGTCGCGCTCGCGCAGGCAGTCGTCGAAGAAAAAGAAGAGGCTGCACCAGCCGATATCTCCTCGATCGAAGTCGAGAAGAAGGGCAAGGAAGAATCCGAAGAAGCTGCTGCATAAGCCGCAATCGACGCATGGTACACTAACCGGACATGCGCCGGTTTTTTCTTTTTGTGCTCATAGGAATCATCGTCATGCCGTCTGCCGTTTTCGCGCAGAATGCTGCTCAGGCGGTATCGGCTCGCCAGCAAGCGTTGCAGAATCAGCTCTCCGCGATCGAAGGCCAGATCGCCGAACAGCAGAGGCTCCTTGATGTCGCACAGAACCAGCATCAGACGCTTCAATCGCAGATAGACGCTTTCAACGCCGAGATCAAGAAGACACAGCTCCAGATCCAGGCGATCAATCTCACCATCACCAAACTGAACGGCGATATCGACGTGCATGATAAGACGCTCACGCAGCTTTCCGCGCAGCTCGAAGCGGGGAAGGAGTCGCTCGCGCAGATCATGCGCCAGACGCAGATGCTCGATGACTACTCGATAGTCTCGGTGGCGCTCGGGTCAGAAGATGTGTCCGGTTTCTTCAGCGACCTTGACGCGTTCACGTCGATCAAGAGCTCGCTCGCAACTTCATTTTCTAGGATACGGCAAACCAGCGCTTCGACGGAGACGGAGAAACAAGCGCTTCAAGCGCGCCTTGCCGAGCAAGAACAGCTTCGAACCATCGCCCAGCTTGCAAAGCAGGCTGTGCAGAATCAGGAGGCCGAGAAACAGAAGCTTCTCAAACAAACCAAAGGCATCGAAGCGAACTACCAGAAGCTCATCGCGGGTAACCAGAAGACGGCGGCACAGATACGCTCCGAGCTCTTCATGCTGCGCGACACGGCGGCGATCCCGTTCGGTACCGCGCTTTCGTATGCGCAGGCTGCAGAACGCGCGACCGGCACGCGAGCTGCGGTGACTCTGGGAGTACTCAAGCAGGAGACCAATCTCGGTGAGAATGTGGGTACCGGTACGTGGCGAGCTGATATGTCACCGACGCGCGACCGTCCGGTCTTCGCCTACATCACGCAAACGCTCGGACTCGACCCGGACAAGATGCCGGTCTCGAGGAAACCTTGGTACGGGTGGGGCGGCGCGATGGGCCCGGGACAGTTCATCCCGTCGACCTGGGCCTGCTACGGAGGGTTCGTAAACGTAAATACCGGCACCTGCACGCCGACTTCTTCGGTAGGCGGCAATGCTTTCTGGCAAGGGCCGTGGAAGTATGTCGCGAGCAAGGATCGTGTGCGCAAGCTTCTCGGCGCGAGCGTGCCGAGCAATCCGTGGGACGCGCGCGTCGCGATCATGGCGACCGCAATGCTCATGGCCGATAATGGGGCGTCTGCACAGACGCCTGCAGCCGAGCGGCTTGCGGCGCTCCGTTATTTCGCCGGCTATGCGGGCGCGAAAAATCCCGCCTATGCCTTCTATGGCGACGGCGTGATGCAGTTCGCTTCGCAATTCCAACAGGACATAGACCAGTTGAGAGGGTACTAGCGCTTTCCGGTGTCGGATTATCCCCATACGCGCGACCAAAGGTTGCGCGTAAGAGGGGTATACTGAACTCATTATGATGACTACGCACACGAAGATCGCTTGGACAGGTATAGCAGCCATTATCATTCTTGCAGGGGGGTCCTATGTTTATTACCGACTTTCGCATAAGCCAGTAGCTCCGGGAAGCGTTTCGACTACGCAGCAGATCAAAGCCCCGCGCGTTTTCCTCGGGTCTATCGCATCGGTCTCTACTGACGGATCGCAGGTTACGGTGCAGGGGTTGCCGGATACCAAAGACCCATTCACTCATGTGGCGATGATCCTCCCCTCGACGCACATTGAGAAGGTCGTCACTCAGACCGGTCTCGATGGGAAGCCTGAGAAGCAGCTGGTCGTCGAAGTCGATACGAGCGCACTTACGAAAGGGCAGAAGGTGACCGTCGAGTATGCTGGCGATACTGAAAATGCTAGCCGCATCTCGTTCCTCGTCGAAAACAACATCGATGCGTACATCAAAGAGGCTTCTCAAGCAGAAGCAAGCCCCTACCTCAAGGGTCGTATCATCGCAGTCGATGCAGCTGCGAAGACGATCCGTTACTATCCGTACACCTTCGGCAAGGTCGAAACGAAAGAGATGACCGTAGCGGTTCCTGATGGCGTAAAGATATACACAGTCGACGATCCGGTACGCATCGCGATCACGCACGCGTGGGTACCCGCAACGGCCGCTGCGCTCCAGGTGAACGCGACCTTCTTCATCGCGGCCGATCCAAAAGCGCTCAAGAACAGCAAAGTCGTCGCACAGGCGTTCATCGTTTCTCAGAAATAACCGCTCTCATCTAAGCGTATGAAATCCCTCCGGCTCCAGGCAACAAAACTCTCTCTAGGATTCCTCGTGCTTGCAGGTGCGTTTGTGGGTTTTGCCGGTGTCGCGGATGCAGCGACGACGACCTGTACGAATCAATGCGTTGGCGGGTATGAGACGCAGTCGTACTCTTGCGTAACCGATTCCGGTACGGCTTGTTCCAGTACAAGCTTCTATTGGGGTGGCGGTTGCGGGTATGGGGCGGGGACGTACGGTCCTGGTTGCTATCCATATACCTGCTACGGTACCTGCACCCAGCAGGTCTGGAACAGCTGCCTCTCGACGACGCAGGTGTGTACGACCACCTATGCTTCTTGTTCTGGCTCGGGGACCCTGAGCTGGGGAGCGGGATGTTCTGCCACAGGCTCTTATTCCGCGCCTAACGGCGGTTCAGCAACCGCGGATAATTCAGCCTCAGGATATACAGGCTCAATAACCTATTCTTGTTCGGATGGCGCTTGGGTCGGACCCACGAGTTCTTCCTGTACCTCTTGCACCTCAACCGGTACTTTTGATTGCGCTCCAGTTGCCGGAACGTACGGAGTTCCAGTCGGTGCGACCGGTACAGGCACCTATTCGTACAATAGCTGTACCGGAGCGATTACGTACACGGGAGGCTGCACTGTGCCGGTGAAAGCCCCGACGTCCGCGTCGGTATCGGCTTCGCCGAATCCCGCCTATCTTACGGGTACGGTAGGCATATCGTGGAGCGGCAATAATGCTCCGACGAGCTACAACGTGACAGTGGGCGGTACAACCTACCCGGTCGGTGCGCTCACTTCCTGGTCGGGACTCGTGACCGATCTTATCTCTACGATAGGTACCTATCCGCTTGGCGTTCAGGCTTGCAATACGGCAGGATGTGCAAGCGGTTCCGGCTCGCTTACGGTAAGCGGTCCGAAGATCAACACCTTCTCTGCAAGTACCGCGACGCTTCCGAAGGGTGGGGGTACCGTGACTCTTACCTGGGATAGTGCGGGTGCGAAGACCTGCACGGCATCAAATGCGCTCGGTTCCGGTAACTGGTCCGGTCCGGTTTCGATCTCGGGTACCATGACCGTCTCGACGACTGATACCAATACTTACTATTTGACGTGCAACTAAACAAACAAACATTCGTAAGCGTCGCAACGACAATACTTGCTGCCGGGGCATTTCTTGTGCCGCTTTCTGCAGGCGCACAACCTGCTGTACAACCTTTAGCAAGTGTTACGAACCTCCACATCATCGCGCAAGACTCACAGACACTCCAAATAGCTCTTGATGTTTCTGTGGGGGAAGGATCTACGCAGCAAGATCTTCAAGTCGGTCTCAAAGCCTTCGTGCAAGGCTCAAAGACCGCCGATACCGCTCTCGTTGAATCGACGGTCGATGACTCGCTGTTCACTGTGTCGGCAAATAAGATTGTCCACCGGGATATCGCCTATGCTATCAGCGATCTTCCAGATGGGGATTACTATGTGCTTCCAGTCGTATATCGAAATGGCAACATAATCGCCGTTGGCAAACAGGTTCCTTTTACTGTTACCGGTTCGGAAAAGTCATTACTTATACTGCGCGATACCTGCATGCTCTTCACGAAGGATGGGTATGCGCACAGCCTGGGAGAAAATGTCCCGGTAGAAGCAGGGCAACCGCCACTGCTATCCTGTTCTGTCCGCAACATGTCTAAATTGGCCGTCAGCGCTTTCCCTGTATTTTGGGCGCAGGAAGCTACATTTAACGGGAGGAATCTTGCGGTGGTCCAGCAAGACCTTCAGTACGTAAACTGGAATCCCGGAGAACAGAAAGCAGTACTTCTCAATACCCCACCGATAGGAGAATCGAAGCAATACGACACGTATGCCCTAACCGTGCATTTTTCCGGCCAGAAGGGAACTTCGGTTTCAGGGCCGATCCGTCTTTTGTATGGGATTAAAGGTGGGGAAGTCTCTGTCGCGCAGGCAGTTTTTGACAAGTCATCGTACATGAAAGGCGATACGATACGGGTGTCTGGAAATGTGCACGTAGATGGAGAAACGCCGCCAGAAGGAACATTTGCGGTTACTGCAGTTGTGCATAGTGCCGGAGAGATCTGTGCTTCCTCGTCGTCTACCCCTCTTAAAGTAAGCAGACTATCCTCTCGGTTCAGCCTAACAGTTACAGCACAATCTGATTGTCAGAATCCCGAAGGTGCCGTGCTCATTACAGGGAACGGAAGAGTAACCGCGAGCGCGCCGATCAGTCTGACTGCGGGGTGGAGGAGTGACAGTTCGTTCACGGGTCGTATCTTGCTTGCGGCGGGGGTTGTCGCCGTTCTACTCCTCGTAGTATTTCGAAAGCGTATGATAATCAAGGAAAAAATATGAAAACAACCCTTCAAACAGGACTCGCTCTCGTTCTTCTAGGAGTGTTCCTGGTATCAGCTCCTGCGGCGTATGCGGTTGCACCAGCGGCTACGCTTACGGGCCCAGATATTACCAGCCCTATTGCACCTGGGACTCCGATCATCCTACTTGGTCAATGCACGAATACGACGAGTGCTTACCTTAGTAACTATGGAAGCCTTACGCTTACTTCCGGAGGAGGATTCAGCGCAGGTGTCGTCCCGCAGATTACGACGACTTACACGCTTACCTGTACCGGATCGGATGGGACAGCAACGGCAAGTTTTACAGTGCCGGTCGCAAGTTCTACATCCCAGCCGACCGCCGCAATGACTGTTCCGAGCGCACCGATTGATGCAAGTAATAGCGCGGTCTCCATATCTTGGCAGTGCACGAACTCGACAGCAGCTTTCATTACGAATGTCGGGGCAGTCTCTCTCTCGGGCCAACAGACTGTTGCGATAACTCCTCCTCAGACATTCACGCTCACCTGCACGGGTTCGGGGGGGACTGCCACGGCAAGCGGGACAGTGTACCCATGGCCGACGAGTTCCTCGGGAGTGACGAATCCGTCTATCGCGTTTGACGTGTCGCCCTCGACCATAAGTCCTGGGCAAAGTATTTCGGTCACGTGGGCCTGCTCCAATGCAACGAGCGCTTTGGTGAATGGTTCGGGGCTCGGTAGCGGCTGGACAAGTCTGAACGGGTCCACGACTGTACAACCGACAGTTTCGGTCGGAGATGTCCTTTTCTACCATGCTGGCTGCTACGCAACGAATCCGCAGACAGGAGGGACACTTTCGGCGCTTGATAATCGGTATGTGTACGTTGTCGCTCCCACGGTAACACCTCCGCCGAGTACACCAGGGTCGGTCACCTCCTCGATCACCGTCACGGTCTCGAAGCAGAAGCCCGGCATCAACCTCTACTTCACCTCGCCATAGGGAACAATTCGCGCTTTTGTTGATAATCGTTTCGGGAGTTTTTTAAAATCGGAGTATACTTCAGGTATATGAAATCCCGGCTCCTCATAACTTTCATTCTCGCCCTCTTACCGCTTTCGGCAGGGGCGCAGACGGCACAAGTCATCGCGGACGTTTCGCTGCAAGACTGTTCGTACACGCAAACGGGCGGACAGTTCGGCGTAAGCTGCTCGATAACCAACCGCTTTAAGGATCAGGGCGATATTCGCTATGCGGTTGAGCTCTTGAAGCGTACGGCGAGTTCGACAGTCGAAGTGGCGGACATGAAGGTTTATGATCCCGTCCTCTCACTCCGAGCTGAAGAAACCGTTTCCATCAAAGCAGACTACACGGCACCCGCATTCTTCTCGGGGAAGTATGAGCTCTGGATCGTCTCGAAGACCTCAGACGGTCTTGGGCTTTCTTCGCAGCAGCTCGGTACTGTTTCGCTCAAAGCGACCGATGTTTCGTATCTGGAAGTGAAGGACTGTGTTTTGTATGTCGCAGGAGAACCGGCTGCAAAGACGTATGTGCTTGGTCAGGGCGTAGATATAAATCCGGACGAGATTCTTGAGGGTTCTTGCACGGTTACTGCGCATACGACACAGGATATGTCTGTAACGCCTTCCTTTGCCACGCATGCGCAGAGCGTTTTCGGTACAGTGGTGCCTGAAGCGAGCGGTGCGCAGCCGGCAATTTCTTTCAAGAGAGGGGAGACAAAGACGTACGCGTTTACGGTTCCGAAATCCGTGACGCCGCAGGCGTACGATGCTCTGCTTACTTTCAGAGCAGGCGATGCAGCGCTCTCAAGCCCGATCGATATCCGTTATATCGTGCGCGGTCCGAGCGCGGTCATTCAGAGTGTTCTTCTCGAAAAGAGCCGCTACGAACGGGGAGACACCGCCTACGTCTCACTTTTGTGGAGCGGCTCGACGATTCTCGGCGGTGGGGTGCGCAAAGGGCCGCTCGCCGACACGGTTGCAAAGGTCGCTCTGTCGCTGAGCGACGAAAACGGTACAGCGTGCGCGGATGACACGACCTTCACCATCGCAGCGAACGCGCCGGAACGTCACCAACTCACCGCCTATCCACTCAAGGTGAACCGTTTCTGTCTGAGTCCTCGTGTGACCGTAAAGTTCCTCGACGCCTCAGGAGCAACACTTACGGAAAAGACGATCGCATTCGAGGGCGAACGTCTTGCCGGCGATGCGTTCCGCGTATTCCTTAGTGCCTACGGATGGTACATCGTCGCTGGCCTCATCGTCATCCTTGCGCTTGTCGGGGGTATACTTAAGAATCGTAAGTCCATAGCGGTATGAAATCAAAACTCTCTCTCCTCGTCGGGTTTCTAGTCTTCGTTTCGGCGGCTCCGCTAGCTCACGCAACAACTTTTTCGGTCCCGTATACGTACCAACTTGATTATCTGGGTACTGGAGTTCTGCAAACGTACAATACGAGTTTCGTGTTCGAAGCAAGTCTCGATAAGCAGGTGTATACACCTGGTGAGCGTATCTGGACACGCACCAACGTGATTAGTACGGGGAGCCCAAAAACGGGACAGAATTGGACTCAGAATATTCCGCCCTATGTGTTCCAAGATCGGTGTGGTGATCTAAGTCAGTCAACATCTGTTGTTTATGATTCAGGGTATCCGCCATTTATCGCAGGAGTAAAGGCAACCAATGTCTCGATGATATACCCTCTGTGCTCTCAAGTACTTACGCTCGACCATGTCATGGGTGCTAGTTGGGAAGGATATTATCCGAGTCTGTGGTTGTATGCTGAATCGTACGCAACGACCAATAGTATCAAGCTTTTTGCTGGTCTTGGTCCAAGCTCTATTTCCATGACGGAAGTAGGTAGTCTTCCATACTGCGTTTCCACCACTGGTTCATGTCCAGGTAGTACCCAAGGATGCGCCACGACCAAGGGCCAGGCATGCACCTCGGCTCCAAACGCCTGTGGGGAAAGTACGACCGGCACTATCGCTTGCGACGGCTCCTGTAGTGCCATAACACCTGCAAACACGTGTCCGAATCCTGGAGGAGTCACGTCTTCTGTTACGGTCACCGTCTCGAAGCAGAAGCCGGGTATCAATCTCTATTTCACTTCGCCGTAGGTTTCCACAAGACAGGGAAGAGAAACGAAAAGAACAAGGTCAGACCTTGTTCTTTTCGTTTTTGTGGAAGTCCGACTTTCACATCTGAACGAAGAAAGCGTAACCCCGGAAGTCTTGGTTCTTGGGGAAAGGGGCTTGACAAAAATGCTACTATTGTAGTAGTATTTATCACAGGAAAGCGTGCAAATAGGCCCTAAAAGCCTTTGAGCGCGCGCCAAAAGTTCTCTGAAACCAACGCCCGAAGGGGCAGAAAGGGAGTTCATCATGAACGCCAAAATCTTTGCCACCTTGGTGGCGATTGTCATGTCAATCGGCATCTTGCCCGCAAAGGCTGGTGTCGAGCTCAATCAAGTATCCACGGCGGGCATCTCTGTAAAGATCACTCCGCTTGCAAGCGAGAGTGGTACACAGAAGGTCTACATGGGTGCTTTCTTACCCGTTACGCCTGGTTCGGTGGATGGCAAGTGGTATCTGCGCGACACAGCTGGTAACTGGCTCTTCTATCAAGGGGGTCCGTTGCCGGTGGCGCTCAATATGCCTCTGCCTCCTCCATCGAACACCCCGTACTATGTAGCTTCGATTGCCGATATCGACATTTCGGCACTCGAAGGCTTGCAGGTGTGGGTCGCCTACGGCGCGTCGGAACAAGCCGCGCTTGCCGATGCCCAGCACGTGCAGAAGATCTATACCGTGCCGAGCAAGAAAGTCCTGCATTATACGGAAAAGGTGTATGCGCTATGGCCTGGGTACCCTGCTGCAGTGACTCAAAGCGGTGTAGCGAAGGTGACGAACCTTACGCCGTACACCACAGGCGCTCTCCCGCTCTTCAATTGCTGGATGGCTGAAAAGCCGCTTGCGGACGGCAAGGTGCTCGTCAATTGCCAGGACGCGGTGACGCTCAATCGCCACCTGTTGTACTTGGATCCGACCATCGATGCGCTCTATGAGTACGAAACGGCACCTCAAGTGTGGGATCCGACCGTCATCAACGGCAAGACCTGCGGCTGGTGCAGCATCGTCAATTATCCGGCAGGCACGGTCTGGCAGGACTTTGGCAATCACAACCCCGCCAATCCCGCTTCTTGGGGTATGGAGGTGCGCGTGTCAGGCGGCTGGTACTTTACCAGCACCAATCGGCTGACCCTCAGCTTCCAACCCGACCAAGGTGGCGCAACAGTCATCAAGGCTGCGGATTATTCGACTGAGGGTACTTTCCACCTCCTGATGACCTACTCGAACTGAGCTAGCGTCTGCGGTCGTACAGAGCCTATCAACACTACGGTGTTCGATAGGCTCTTTTCTTTTACGCTTGGGTATATACTTGAATACATGAATCTACGCACTATTTCCTTGAGCGTGCTCGCCCTGCTTTTTGTCGCTGGGATGTTTTCATACCACACGGATTCAGTTTCAGCAGGAGTATCGGTCACTGTGCCGCAAGGGAGTCCAGTGACGCTCCACTGGGTAATGACTGGCGGCGTAACTAGCTGTCAGGGCGATACCGACTACACCGATGCATCTATTGCGAATACATGGGTGTCTACTATCCATCGTGATGCCGATGTCCCATTTTCATTTACAGCAAATGAGGGGACCGGCACTTACCATTTTTCTTGTACAGACCCAATTACCGGAGGCACGAATGACGCGACAACACTCACCATCGTCGCGCCGTGTGGAGCAGGGACAGTCTGGAATGGTGCAACGTGCGTGCCTTCGGCACCGGCAGCCGGAACGCCTGGGGGAACACCATCAGCGGCGTGTACGCTCCCGTGGGGTGGCGTTATACAGAGCGGCGAGTCGGTTACGGCGTACCAGACCTCTTCGGTCGCTTCGCCAGCAACTTGCCAAGTACCCACAGCAGAGACGCGCACCTGTTTGAGCGGTGTCTTAAGCGGCAGCTATCAGTACCAGACCTGTACGGTGCAGGGTGGCCCTGCAACGGCATCCATAAGCGCTAGTCCGACCCGCGTCCGCTCTGGCGCCTCCTCGACCATCACCTGGAACGCCTCCGGCGTGACGAGCTGTACGGTCTCGGGACCGGGCCTCTCGGCAAGCACGAAAACCGGTTCGCAGCCAGTCACCATCACCCAGCAGTCGCTCTACACCCTCACGTGCCAGACGAGCGGCAACCCGGTCACCCAGACCGCGATCGTGAACGTCGTCCCGGGCTTCCAAGAATTCTAGACATACGAGGCTCTGCTCTCCTACACCAAAGAGTCGGACGGGAGCGATTTCTTTAGCGTGCCACCTTCCCAGTGTTCTTAATCAAGAATGTGAGGAATAAAAATGGAGCCACAGCAAGAGGCTGTCGAGGCTCCATAGGATAAAAGATCTTCTTAGGCCGTCCGTGCGACCAGTTCCACGTAATCACAACGCACGCAGCTGATCGAGCTTGCTTTCAGCTTGCCTTGCTTTGCCAAATGAACCCAGTGCTTGAGTTCTGGATGGAGAAGGTCGCCGTAAGTTGTCTGCAGAAGATCGATCGTGTATTCGATGCTGCCGCGCTTTTCTGCCTCTGCCGCCAGTTTAGAATCCAACGGGTTGTGATTGATGAATTTGCCGACGTGTTGGTTGCAAAAAGACGCGTAGTACTCGGTATTCAACACAAAGGCATGGAAAGCCCTGTCAACCGGACCGTGGAACATGACATAAGGTTTGTCATGTCGAGAGTGATTGGCGACAAGGAACCACTGCAGGAACGCCTCAACGAGTATCCTCGCCCGGGTTTCTGATTTGACCCAGCGCTCGCGCATCATGGTCATGATGATCGGCTGGAAGTCAGAGCTGTTCACTACCGTTTCCCACTTCTTCAGCGGGATGGAATCAACGATATCCATTTGAACCTCCTAATCTAAAAGGTACAGCACATGCCCGCGGAATTGCGAACAGTCATATTAAATTATATTTTTTAAAAAACGACAAGCTTAATCGATTTCCTTGCTCATTTTCAGGTGAGTTGTTTCAAAACCTTCTTTCCTCCAGAAAAGAACCGCCTCAGCGTTCCTCAGGTCTACTTGCAGACGCACCGAGGTCGCACCGGCTGACCTCGCCTTCTTATAAAAGAAGCTCATGGCAGTTGAACCCGTTCCTTTGTTGCGATGAAGTTTATCAATAAACACATCGTGCACCACGGCAAATTTCTTCCCATCCATGTCAACCAGTTCTCCGCGTATGAATCCGATAATCCTATTATCATCAATGACGGCGAATTTGAGATTACTCGCGTCCAGTAACTCAAATAGCTCTACGGACTTGATTTCATCATAATACCCGGGACGTAGCAGGGAGTGCTCCTCATACAACTCCTCCATCTTGGGATAAATAGCTTCATAATCCTCTTTAGTCATTTCTCTGACCTCCATTCTTTATAGTATGCGTCCAGTGCATCAGAATTACAAACGGGAAGAAAAGACATGGGAAGAAGATACTCGCTTGCGATTCGGGAAGCAGGGCATACAGTCGGTCGCTATCACCCAGCAGTCGCTCTACACCCTCACGTGCCAGACGAGCGGTAACCCGGTCACCCAGACCGCGATCGTGAACGTCGTCCCGGGCTTCCAAGAATTCTAGGCCTGTGGTAGGATAGGCCCAATGAAAGCAGATATTCACCCAGAGAACTACCGCCAGGTCATATTCGAGGATATGGCTTCCGGCGCACGCTTCCTCATCGGGAGCACGGTCCGCACGACCGAGACTGACAAGTGGGAGGACGGCAAGGAGTACCCGAAGCTCGTCGTCGAGATCTCCTCGAAATCGCACCCGTTCTACACCGGCGAAGAGCGCACGCTCGACAAGGCCGGCCGCGTGGAGCGCTTCAAGCAGCGCGCAGCCAAGAAGAAGTAAATACCAGAAGGTGCTGTCATTTTTCGGCACGCCGTATTTTTCTGCTGAAAAATCGGCTCGCTCTCACGCCGTCGCGCTGCGAGAGTCCGAAAAATGACAGCACCTTATTCCTTTTGAAGGATGGTAAAGTATTGAAGCAATGATCGAATATTCGCCCGAGTTTAAGAAAAACTTCTCGACCGCGTATCTCGCGGAAGAGTACGAACGTCTCGAGATCGAAGCGGCCGAGGCGAAAAGTGCGGCAGGGGAGGATCCTGAGCTTCTCGCTATGGCCGAGGAAGACGAGAAACGTGTCCGCGCGCGCCAGGAGACTATCCTTGCTGAGATAGAGCAGATTCTCGCAAAGGACAAGGAAGAGGCTGCGGCACCCATCTCGGTCGTCATGGAGCTCCGCGCCGGCGCGGGCGGCGACGAGGCGTCCATCTTTGCTAAGGAGCTCAAGGAGATGTACCAGAAGTACGCGGAGCGTCGCGGCTGGAAGACGCGCACCGTCGACGACCTTACGCTTGAGATAAGCGGCAAGGATGCGTACGATGCGCTCCGCTACGAGACCGGCGTGCACCGTGTGCAGCGCGTGCCGGTCACCGAGAAGTCCGGCCGCATCCATACCTCGACCGCCTCGGTCGCCGTGCTGCCTATCCGCGCGAAGTCGACGATCACGATCAATCCGGCTGACATCGAGATGGAGTTCTCTCGCTCGGGTGGTGCAGGCGGCCAGAATGAGATCGGA